>JAJRSN010000345.1 GCA_024278715.1 Calditrichota bacterium | reverse complement strand
CTTTTTCACGATCGATGGATTCCTGGGCTTTTTCCACCAGAGTAACGACATCGCCCATGCCCAAAATACGCGAAACCATGCGATCCGGGTGAAATTGCTCGATGTCGTCCAACTTTTCACCCACGCGGATAAATTTAATGGGTTTGCCTGTAATGGCTTTAATGGAAAGAGCGGCTCCACCACGGGCATCGCCATCCATTTTGGTCAACACAACGCCGTCAAAATCCAAACGTTTGGCAAACTGCTGCGCCGTGTTCACAGCGTCCTGTCCCGTCATCCCGTCAGCAACAAATAAAATTTCGTGGGGACGAATACGGTTTTTTATACGCACCAGTTCTTCCATCATCTGCTCGTCGATATGCAGACGACCGGCAGTATCTAAAATTACCGTGTCAATCATCTGCTGACGCGCGGCGGTGATGGAGTTAAACGCAATTTTTACGGGATCGGTAACGCCCTCGTCAAAAACAGGAACGTTTAAACTTCTTCCCAATATTTTTAACTGCTGAATAGCCGCAGGACGATAGACGTCAGCCGCAACCAGCATTGGTTTGCGATTTTTCTTTTGCAGATACTTGGCTAATTTTGCCGCAAAAGTCGTTTTACCCGAGCCCTGTAATCCGGTCAACATGATTATTGTCGGAGGAATGCCCGCCGTTTTAACGGTAGCTGTCGTTCCGCCCAATAAACGAACCATCTCGTCGTGAACTATTTTAACGACCATCTGACCCGGAGTAACGCTTCGCAGCACCTCTTCGCCGACCGCCTTCTCCTGCACCGACGCAATAAAGTCTTTCACGACTTTGTAGTTGACATCCGCCTCCAACAAAGCGCGTCGGATTTCTTTCAAAGAATCGGCAATATTCTTTTCCGTTAACTTACCGTATCCGCGCAGTCGTTTAAAGGTCGATTCTAACTTCGCAGTTAATTCTTCCAGCATAGCTTACCGATATCATTCCATTTTATTATGACCGTCAAATGTAAATAATTTCTTTCTCCATATCAAGCCTATTTACTTTTTTTTGTTAAATTGACGCTCTATTTTTTGCAAAATTGTTCGATTTTGATCAATTCCCAATTCATATATTGCATTGTTACTCGTTAAGAGTTAAGAGTTAAGAGTTAAGCGTGTAAGCGGCTTCACCAATCATCGTAATGCGTAATGCGTAATGCGTAATGAGTTATTGACATTTAATCCGTTGTCGTTAAATTGGTTATTCGTTAAGTGTTAAGTGTATATGCGTTAAGCGTGCCTCTACGAACTACATACTTGTCACTTGTCACTCGTCACTCGTTACGTGTCACTTTGCAACTTATTTCTTCTTCAAACGCGCACAAAAGCTGCCGTCCATTTGATGTTTGTGCGGGTAAATGCGCAGATAATTTCCCTGCAGCATCGACGGATGCGCCGATCGGGGCTTAACGGATTTGTACTTGTTTTTATTCTCCGTCAGAAAATTTTCCACAACGTTTTCGTTTTCAAAGTAATCAACGGTACAGGTGCTGTAAACCAGCAAACCGCCTTCGATTAAAATATCGTCGGCAGATTGCAGCAATTCGTTCTGAATTCCGGAAAACTCCACAATCTCTTCAAACGTTCTTCGCCATTTGATGTCCGGATGTTTGCGGATCACTCCCAATCCCGTACACGGCGCGTCGATCAAAATTTGATTAAACGCCTTTTTAAACGGCAGATGACGTCCGTCCGCGACCACAAACATTCCGCCTTTTAGCTCAAGCCGCTGCACATTTTGCTTTACCTTTAGCAAGCGTTTTTTATCGATATCCATTGCCACAATCAAACCGTTCCGCGGGCGTTTTTTTAACAGTTGAATGTATTTACCGCCCGGCGCCGCGCACACGTCCAGAATACGATCGCCTTCCTTAATTTCCAATTGGTCAACCACAAGCGCCGCGCCTTCGTCCTGCACAACGCAGTAACCGCGTTCGAACCAGCGCTCCCTGATAAACGACTGCAAATCTTTTACCCGAATCACATCCGGATCGTGTTCCGATTCCTCGAAAAAAACCAGTTTTGAACGCAGCAAATCTTTGAATTTTTTACTGCTGATCTTTTGCGTGTTGATATGAATATCAAAATCGGGATTTTGATTTAAAGCCGCGCACAGAGCTTCGGTCTCTTTTTCTCCCCAAAAACCGATCCAGCGTTTGATCAGCCATTCAGGGAAAGAATACTTAACGCTCAACCGTTTGACGGGATCCCGTATCAGTTTATCGGGATCTAAAGTCGGTTTTTTGCGCAAAAAACTTCTCAACAATCCGTTCATAATTTTACTGTGCCGCAGGTCCACCCTTCTTCGGGAAAGACCGGCGTATTCGTCAACCGTGGCGTGCGGGGGAATGGCTGTAAGAAAAAGCAGCTCGTACAGCGCCATTCTTAACAGCACCTTAAACTTGCTCAAAAGTTTATTGTAGCGACCTTTGTAAAGCTGCGAACCGATCCAGTCAAGAAAAAGGCGGTGACGCACCACGCCCGCGGTTAAATTTTTGAAAAAGCGTCGGTTTTTGGCGTTTAATTCGTTTCGCTCCAGCGCCGCCTCGGTAAGTTCGTCCAGTCGTTCGAACGTTCTCTCGAATTTAAACAGAACTTCAAAGGCAACTTCGCGCGCCGTTTTTTGCTTCTTCTTCATTTTTCCTCTCGATTTTTCCGTTTTCCGCAAAATGCGGACAAAGATAATAAGGATAGTCTAAAATGCCAAATTTTCGGACTTTGGAAAAAATCTTCCGACTACAAATATATCATTGATTAAATAGAGTTGAAACTTTTTAGAAATCAACTAAATCCGATAACTTTGACGCCCCGTTAAATTTTATTTGATTCGGATACTCATTGGGTTTTTTTTACGATATTTGTTGTAGGCGGCGATGCGCTATCATGTTAAACGAATTTTCTTGCTGCGCCTCATTTTTTAAGCAAAAAAATAATTAATAACCGAAAAGATTGTATTTTAAGATATTTTAGATTATCTTACTTTAAAGTATCTTAAAAAGGAACGAATAATGTTTTACGATCGAAATAATGAATTAAAACGTTTAAATCAAAGATACCAACAAAAGAAAGCGCAATTCATTATTGTTTATGGCAGAAGGCGTGTTGGGAAAACCGAGCTTTTAATTCAATTCGCAAAAGATAAACCGCACATCTATTTTCTGGCTGACTTATCGAGCGAAAAAGAACAGCTCGCCTCTTTTTCCGAAAGAATCCAACTTTTTGCACAAGATCCGGCTATAATCAACAATCCTTTTTCCAATTGGCAGGCGCTTTTTTCTTACCTTAGAAATCTTTCTCATAATAAACAGTTGATTGTTATCATTGACGAGTACCAATATCTTCAGGTCAATAATAAAGCAATTTCCTCAATAATCCAAAAAGCGTGGGACGAAGGATTAAAAGAGACGCAGATTTTTTTAATCCTCTGCGGATCATACATCTCTTTTATGGAAAACGAATTATTAGCTTACAAAAGTCCTTTGTACGGACGACGTACCGGTCAGTTTTATATTGAACCGTTAAAATTTTTCGAAGCCGCCCAATTTTTTTCCAAACGGAATATTATTGATCAAATACAAATTTACGGTGTTCTGGGCGGCGCCCCTGCCTATTTATTACAATTTGATCCGCGCTACTCGTTAACTAAAAATATTGAACAAAATATTCTTCAACCCGATGCTTTTCTTTACAACGAGCCCCTATTTTTATTAATGCAGGAACTTAGGGAACCGCGAAATTATTTTGCCATTCTTAAAGCCATTTCCTTTGGCGCTAACCGAATAAATGATATTGTGCAAAGCAGCGGTCTGGATCGAGGGATGGTTGTTAAATACCTTGAAACACTTCAAAATTTACGCATTGTTAAAAGAGAGCTGCCCGTTCAAGAAAAAAAACCTGAAAAAAGCCGCAAAGGAATTTATATTATTCAAGATCATTTTTTTCGGTTCTGGTTTCGTTTTGTTTTTCCCAACCTCGGATTCATTGAGGAAAACAGGCATGATTACGTTTTAAGAGAAAAAATCATCCCTCAATTAAACCAATACATTGGTCCAATTTTTGAAAACGTTTGTATTGAATTTTTAAAAGCCATAAACCTGCGGGGCAAAATTCCTTTTGAAATTTTCAAGATCGGGCGGTACTGGGAAAAGCGAACGGAAATTGACATCATTGCTTACGATCAAAACAAAAAAAATATTTTAATCGGTGAATGTAAATGGAGTAATAAAAAGGTAGGAACGGATATTCTTGAAAACTTAATCGAAAAATCAAAAGAGCTTAATGAGATTCATGAAGCGCAAATTTATTATGCCCTGTTCTCAAAATCCGGTTTTACTAAAGCCTTAAAAGATCAAACCGGTTCGCACGTATTGTTGTTTGATTTAAAAGATATTGAAAAAGCATCAAAAGACAAATTAAGATAATTTAGAGTAAGATAATCCAAAGTATCACTCGCCGGTAAGTGTTAATTTTTTAGAGTAAGATTTGCTAATTGCAAAAGAATCACTCCCATACCCCTTGCCCTTTAACCCTTAATAAATAACTATTAACAACTTCTCTCCTGTATGGTACTGGCTTGTCAGTGTTATGAAATTCTGTCTTTATAATTTTTTGGATCTCTGTTCATGTTGGCAACTGCAAGTATTAAAATAATATTTTTTTCAAGGACGTATAAAATT
>JAJRSN010000344.1 GCA_024278715.1 Calditrichota bacterium | reverse complement strand
GAGAATCCAAATATCCGTTGGTTCCGGCGTAGATTATGGCAATTTGTTTTTCGAATGTGACGGGTTGATACTGATCCTGCTTCAGAATTTCCACCAGACGTTCGCCGCGCCGCAACTGTTGCTGAGTGGCTTCGTCCAGATCGGATCCGAATTTGGCGAAAGCTTCCATTTCGCGATACTGAGCAAGATCAAGACGCAATCGACCTGCGACCTGCTTCATGGCTTTAATTTGAGCGTTACCGCCCACACGGGAAACAGAGATGCCCACGTTGATTGCCGGTCTTACTCCGGAATAGAACAAACCGGATTCCAGAAAGATCTGACCGTCGGTAATAGAAATTACATTTGTCGGAATATAAGCCGAAATATCACCTGCCTGAGTTTCGATAATCGGCAAGGCGGTAAGCGAACCGCCTCCCTCTTCGTCGCTCAGTTTGGCGGCGCGCTCCAGAAGACGGGAATGCAAATAAAAAACATCACCGGGGTAAGCCTCGCGTCCGGGAGGTCTGCGCAATAATAACGAAACCTGACGATAAGCCCAGGCGTGTTTTGTTAAATCATCATAAATTACCAGAGCGTGACGACCGTTATCGCGGAAATACTCGCCGATTGCGGCGCCTGCGTAAGGAGCAATATACTGCAACGGCGCAGGTTCGCTGGCGCTGGCGGCAACCACAATGGTGTGTTCCATGGCGCCGTATTCTTCAAACGTTTTAATAACCTTTGCCACTGTCGATGCTTTTTGACCTATGGCGACATAAATACAAATAACATCTTTACCTTTTTGATTAATGATGGTATCCAAAGCCACGGCTGTTTTGCCGGTTTGGCGGTCGCCGATTATCAATTCGCGCTGACCTCTGCCGATGGGAATCATGGAATCGATGGCTTTAATTCCCGTGGCAAGCGGCTCTTTTACCGGTTGGCGATAAATTACGCCGGGCGCTTTTCGTTCCAGCTTAATACTCTTCGTGGTTTCGATTTTCCCTTTTCCGTCCAGGGGCAAGCCCAACGGGTCCACCACCCGACCGATAACGGCGTCGCCGACGGGAATTTCCATTACACGACGGGTGCGCTTAACCTGATCGCCTTCTTTGATCATAGTATCTTCGCCAAAGAGTATGGCGCCCACATTATCTTCTTCCAGGTTCAGCACCATCCCCATCACTTCATGGGGAAACTCGACCAGCTCGCCAGCCATCACGTTTTTCAGCCCGTAAATCCGCGCGATACCGTCTCCCACCTGGAGAACCGTGCCGACTTCATAAACGTCCGTTTCTTTTTGAAAATCTTTTAATTGCCTTTTAAGAATGGCAGATACTTCATCGGGTCTTACTGCATCACCCATTGATTTTTCCTCATTATTTTATGTTACCGAGCTGTTAATTTCTCGCGCAGCTTGTTCAACTGTAATCGGATACTGCTGTCAATCACCATATCCTGTACCCGCACTACAAATCCGCCGACAATTTCCGGCTGGATTTTTTGCTCCAGGCGAATCGTTTGCCCAAGCATTTTTTCCAAATATTTTTTAATCAAATCAGACTGCTCCAAATCCAGAGGAACGGCGCTGATCAATTCGCCTTCCACAATATTCTGATATTTCAGCATCATGTCCCTGAATTGCTCGGCAATTGCGGGCAAGGCGGCAATACGACGCTTTGAAGCTAAAAGTTCGAGAAAATTCAGCGTTAATTGTCCGACCTTTTTTTCAAATATCTCGCTTAATATTTCCTTTTTTTGGGCTTCGGCAATTAACGGGTTTGACAAAAAGTCCTGAAAATCCGAACTTTCTTTAATCAGTTTACGGATCAATTGCATATCGTGATCGATTTTGCTCAGGATTTTCTGTTCCTGCGCAAGTTCAAATAAAGCCTTTGTGTATCTTCTGGCTACTCGGTTCAATGCACACGTTCCTTGTTTAATTTTTTGCAGATTTAGGAAGCGATTTAATGTATTCGTTAACAATCGCTTTTTGTTTTTCTTCATCCAAATTGTGCATGATGATCTTTTCTGCGGCATTAACAGCCAGGTCTGCGATTTCAGTCCGTAACGAAATCAGAGCGTTTTCTTTTTCCTGTTCGATTTCTTTTTTAGCCTGTTCGACAACCTTTTGCGATTCTTCCCGAGCCTGTTTCAGCAGCTCCTGCCGTCTTTGTTCGGCGAGCTCACGGCTTTCTTTAAGCAAACGCTGCGCTTCGCTTTCGGTATTAGCCATTAATTCCCGGTGTTTCTGAAGCAGTTGTTCGGCTTCTTCCCGTTGCTTTTGAGCCTGTTCCAGGTCTTCCCGAATCGCCTTTTCACGATCTTCGATAGTCGTGAGGATCGGCTTTAACGCTACTTTGGACAGAACTACCAATACTACAAAAAAGGTAATCCATGTCCAGATCATCATTCCGGGATCTAATTCGAGCATAATTTAGTCCCCAAAATTAAGGTTTGATACTTGCTAACAAGAAGCAGACAACCACACCAAACAGAGCGATACCTTCGATCATAGCTGCGGCGATAATCATGGTAATACGAATTGCGCCGCCGGCTTCGGGCTGACGCGCAGTTCCGTCCATAGCTGCTGCAGCAATTTTACCGATTCCAAAACCAGCTCCAAAAGTTACAAGTCCAGCACCTAATCCGGCTGCCAGATACGCTAAAGCATAAGACCATGCTCCCATTGATAAACCTCCTTAAATTTGTGTTTTTTTACTTTCTCTTTGATTAATGTTCCGGATTTACACTCATTCCGATAAACAATGCCGAAAGCATCGTAAAAATGTATGCCTGAATTAAGGCGACTAATAATTCAAGAAAATAAACAAAAACTCCGAATCCCACAGACACGGGGGAAACAATAAATGTTTTGAATAAGATAATCAATCCTAAAAAGGCAAACAAAACAATATGACCGGCAATCATATTGGCAAAAAGACGAATGGTCAACGCCACATGCTTGGCGATAATGCCCATTATTTCGACCACAAACATAAGCGGCCATAACAATAAAGGAACGCCGTGGGGAACAAGCGATTTGTAATAGCCGAATAATCCGTGTTCTTTAATTCCGAAAAACTGGGTGGAAAGCAGCGTGATAACCGCCAGACCAGCCGTCACGTTTACATTGCCGGTAGAAGTGGTAAATAATGGTATTAAACCTATCAGGTTTGCGGTAAGAATGAAAAAGAAGAATGTGACCAACAAAGGAGTGAACTTACGACCGTGTTCTTCCCCCATATTGGCTATGGCAATCTCATCCCGCACAAAAATCACAAGCCACTCGATTAAGATACCGAGCCCGCCGGGAATTAAGCCCTTACGTTTAAAAGCCAGGGTAAACAGCAGGATGGTAACCAATCCGGCAACCCAGAGCATGATGACATGATTTGAAATAGAGAGATCGATCTCTATTCCAAAAAGATGAATCGGCGGGAAATGCGGCAATTCAAGTTTATAACCGGGCAAAACCCATTCGGAACTATTTTGAACATGATGTTGAATCCAGGCGCTTAAATTTTCACTTTCCTGGGCTACCGTGTCAGCAGCCACCGTCGTCGAACTCATCATAGCCATATATTGCTCATTCCTTCCTAAGATAGCTATTGATCAACCAAATTTCCCAAATTTGATACAAGACGTATAATATAAATAATGATACAATAAAAGTAAATTGATCTGCACTTGTAAATTTCAAAATCGAAATAATCGCAATTAGTAAAAGCAAAATCCGGATTCCCATTCCCGTAAAAAAGATCCGCATAAATTGTTTGGCTTCTTTTTTTATTGTGAATTCTGTAATTAAAAATGCCGCAACGATATTTATTGTATTGATTATTCCCGAAATCCACAAAGCGTCGTTTTTATTTCGGCTAAAATTAAAAAGCTCCGAAAATCCCCAGCCACCCAAGCTGTAAACCGCTAAAATAACCAATACTCCGATAAAGAACGTTTTGATTTTCATGCTTACTCTCGGTCGAATTGTTTTAAGACTTTAACCATATTATAAAGACCCAATCCAAATCCCAAAAACACGCCGGTAATTATTCCCAAGGGACTGCTATCCCATTTTTTATCGAAAAAGTTGCCGATATAACCAAAGAAGAGTACGCCGCCTATCATCACGTAAGCAATGCTCAAATAAGGCGCCGCAAGGTGGAAAGCCCTGTGTAAATCTTTGTGCACAGGCTCTTTTTTATTTTTCTTCATTTTGTTTTGGAATTTGGCTTTTTAGCTGAGGCGCCTTTTCGTCGGCTCCCATATCGGAAATGCCCTGAAAAATCGCGCCTTCGTCAATAATCAGCTTACTAGCCTTTAATTCACCGATTAAACTCGATTTGGATTCTAACACAAGTTTTTGTTTAATAAAGAGTTTGCCGTTTACTTTTCCGCCGACAATGGCGTTGGTCGCTTCAACTTCTCCTTCGACCTGCCCGGTTTCGCCGATTGTTAATGTATTTTTACAAACAACTTTACCTTTTACTTTACCGTCGATGCGTAAATTACTCTCCGTAAAAATCTCTCCGTTGACAAACGTTCCTTTTCCGATGAAATTTAACTCGGTGGAACTACCCTCGCTGCTGCTCGATTTAAAAGCCATATTCCCCTCGTTGTTAATTGGTTTATCGTTCGTTTAAATAATTTATGGGATTCACCGGTCTCCCGTTTCGCCATATTTCGTAATGCAAATGAGGTCCGGAAGTGATTTTTCCGGTATTACCCAACAAAGCAATTACCTGCCCTTTTCTTACTTTTTCCAGCTCGTTGACCAAATTAATCTGATTGTGCTTATAGACGGTCAGAAAACTAAAAGCGTGCTGAATTACCAAAACATATCCGCCGTCGTCAGTCCAACTTTCAAACACAACCACGCCGTCCGCCGGAGCGCGAATCGGTGTCATGGTCTTTGCCGCAATATCCACTCCCAAATGAACATCGCTGAACAACGAACTTGCCTCAAAGCCGCGCGCCATAAATCCTTCAACCGGAATCAAAGAAGGAATACTGTTGAACAAACTTCGCTGTTTGTCAATATTCATGGTTTCAAAATTGATCTCGTTCCATGAAATCGAATCCGTCTCGGAAGGCGGCTCCACCTGAATATATCCCTGAAAGGAAGAACGGATTTTTTTCTCATAACTTTGTAATAAGCTCAAATTCTCTTTGATCTGATCGACCTGCTTCAAACTTTTGACCAATTTAAAATTCTCTTCTTGCAGGCGATTATTTTCCAGAATTACGGAGCCCAATTTCCAATACGCCATAAATCCGCCGGTTACAAGCACCAAAAAAATAATTAAAAGACCTATGATCAGCCGAACCACTCCCGTTCTGAGACGCAGCGAGCGCGGCTCTTCCTTGCCGTCGGGAATGATGAGAAAATTTATATATCGTTTTTCGGGTTTACGATGAGCCATAAAACACCCGCTAATCTTTCAATCGTTCAAAAATTTCATACAGGCGGTTCAAATCTTCGGGAGAATAGAATTCCACTTCGATTGTTCCGCCTTCTTTTCTCGAGCGAATATTTACCTTGGTTCCGAAAATTTCGCGCAGCTCGGATTCCATTTTCTGAATATAAACGGAACGTTTCGGACGGACTGATTTCTTTTCCGCCTCTTTTTCCTCGGTGACGTTTCTGACGAGCTGCTCCACTTTGCGAACCGAAAGCTTGTTTTTAACCACTTTTTGCCAGACTTTTTCCTGTATATCGGGATCATCCACCGAAAGCAGTGCTCTGGCGTGTCCCATGGTAATTTCATCGTGTTTTACGCTTTCCTGAATTTTTTGCGGCAGCTTCAATAAACGCAAAAAATTGGTAATGGTTGTGCGGTCTTTGCCGATTTTTTTCGCCACTTCTTCCTGGGTTAAATTGCATTCATCGATTAATCTTTGGAACGCCTGCGCCTGTTCAATAGGATTTAACCGGTCGCGTTGAACATTTTCGATCAACGCCAACTCTAACATTTCTTCTTTGGTTTCAACCTGAATGATGTAAGCCGGAATCGTTTCGAAACCAAGATCGGTAACAGCCCGCAAGCGCCTTTCGCCGGCGACTAATTCATAAATATTATCTTTTTTCCGGACGGTAATGGGTTGAATAATTCCTTTTTCATGAATAGAGGCTTTCAGCTCTTCCAAACGCTCCGGATCAAAATCCTGACGAGGCTGAAAGGGATTGGGTCGGATGCGGGCGACTTCGATGTCTGTTAAAGTTCCCTTTTTCCGGACGGAATCCTCTACCCTGTCTCGTTCGGGTATTAAAGCGCTAAGTCCTCTACCCAATCTATTTGTTTTCTTCACCTATTACTTCCTCTGCCAGACTAATATAATCTTGACTTCCCACGCAAACCGCATCATACATGATAATCGGCTTCCCGAAACTTGGCGATTCGCCCAACCGGACGTTGCGATGAATGACCGTTTTATAAACTTTCTCCTTAAAATATTCGCGAACTTCAGAAGCCACCTGATTACACAAATTGAGCCGGTTATCATACATGGTCAAAAGAACGCCTTCGATCGTAAGGTTCTGATTCAGGTTTTTTTGAACAAGATGAATGGTATTCAACAGTTGCGATAATCCCTCCAGCGCGTAATATTCGCATTGAATGGGAATAAGAACCGAATCGGCGGCATTTAAGGCATTTAAAGTAAGCAAACCCAATGAAGGGGGACAATCAATAAAAATAAAATCGTAATTATCTTTATTGGATATCAATCGATCTTTAAGTTTGCTTTCTCTGGAGGGCTGATCCACCAGCTCCACTTCGGCGCCCACCAGACGAATATGCGAAGGAACAATTTCCAGATAGGGCACTTTGGTTTTTGTGATTACCTCTTCAATGGGCAAATTATCCATTATGAGTTCATAAGTTGAATAAATCTGCTCGTCAGGGACAAAGCCCAATCCGCTGGTAGCATTAGCCTGGGGGTCAATATCCACCAAAAGGACGTTTTTCTCGGCAATGGCAATACAACTGGCTAAATTAATCGCCGTGGTTGTTTTTCCGACGCCGCCCTTCTGATTAGTAATAGCAATAATTTTTCCCATAGATTAAATCCGTTGTAATAATTATTATTGTTTCAAATCAGGCAATTTAATCCACTAATTAGATTAAATCAAGCAGATTTTTCAGGCGTAAGATTGTGAGTCTATCAGAAAAATCAAGTTTTACAAAATCCTGTGTTGAATTTGTCCTTTTTTAAAATTAAATTTACAAGATTATTAAATTTAAAAACAATGTAGGAGAATACAGCTTTATGATGACAAAACTTCGTGAATTCAGTAAATTTTTCATTATTCTCGTTGCTGCGGCTTTTATTGCATTGATGGTTTTTGAATGGGGTGCAAATTATTCGAGTAAATCCCGCAAAAGAGATACAGTGGGCGAGGTCAACGGACAAAAGTTGACTTATTCCCAATTTAATGAACTTTTCCAGCAATTATACCGCGAAGAAAGCGCTCGAACCGGTAAAACAAATTTCACCGACGACGACATGCAAAAATTACGGGATCAGGTTTGGGAGCGTTTTGTTCAGCAGACTCTTTTTCAGGAAGAAATGAAACATCTCGGAATTGCCGTCAGCGATTCCGAAGTGGTTTACCAGATTTTTAATTATCCTTTGGAAGATTTTAAAAAGCATCCGGCGTTTCAGACCGACGGCGTGTTTGACATAAAAAAATATCGCGCCGCGCTCGGTAATCCAAATATTCCATGGAAACAGATAGAACAAATTTACCGCGAACAAATTCCTTACGTTAAATTGCAGAATATTATCACCAACACGGTACGTGTATCCGAAGAAGAAATACGCGATGACTTTGAGAAAAACAACATCAAAATGAAGGTCGAATATTTGGGCGCTTCCACCTTCCAGTTCCTTTCGGATTCGATTAAAGTTAACGACGAGGAAATTAAGGAGTACTACAAAACCCATAAAGACGAATTTGTTCAGGAAGAGCGGCGGCAACTTGCTTATGTTAAATTTCAAATCAAAACAACCAAACAAGATACGATGAGCGTGCTCAAAGAATTCGATTCCATCAAGCAGCGTCTTGCAAACGGCGAAAATTTTAACGATTTAGCGTTGGAATATTCGGAAGATCCCTCGGTTAAAAACAACAAGGGAGAATTAGGTTATTTCGCAAGAGGCGATATGGTTAAACCCTTTGAAGAAGCGGCGTTCAACGCCAAAGTGGGAGACATTGTCGGACCCATCCAGACCGCTTACGGTTTTCACCTGATCAAGGTTGAAGACAAAAAGAAGGAAAACGGGAAACTAAAAGTTAAAGTCAGCCATATTTTAATGAAGGTACATCCAGCGCCTTCACATGTGGAAAGCGTTGAAACCAACGCCCGCTTATTTTCGGAAGATGCAAAGAACCACGGCTTTATGGAACAGGCTAAGATGAACGGATACGAAGTCAACACCACTCCCTTGTTCACCGAAGAAGGCGACTTTGTTCCTGGTATCGGAAACCACGCGGCTATCAAAGCTTTTGCCTTTGCCGCAGAATTAAATGAGGTTTCTAATTTTTACCGTATCGATAACGGGTATATCGTTGTAAGCGTTACAAAAATCGAACCCAAAGGCTACCGTCCGCTGGAAGCCGTTAAACAGGTTATCGAAAACCGGATTCGTCTGGATAAGGCGCGTGATCTGGCGCGGAAATATATTCACCAATTTGACGATAAAATTAAAGCCGGCGAAGAATTTGAAAAGATCGCGCAGAGCGATCCCTCTAAAAAATTACGCTATGATGTAACCGGCATGTTCAGCCTTGCTTCCACCGTTCCCGGCATCGGCTATTCGGTCGAATTCAATGCCACGGCATTCGCGCTGAAACCCGGAGAAATTTCCGATTTGGTCGAAACGGATCGCGGATTTTATTACCTAAAATTACTTGAAAAAACCAAATTCGATTCCGCCGCGTTCAACGCCCAAAAAGAATCCATTAAAAACAGATTGCTCAACGAAAAACGTAGTCAGATTTTTACCAATTGGTATGAACAACTTAAAGAAAAAGCGGACATTGTAGATAATAGGAGAATGTTTAACCTCTAATAATTCCTCCTCCCTCCCTCAACATGGCTCCCTTCGGGGAGCCTTTTTTGTTTAAACATAAATCACCTGCGCATTTCCATGTAAATCTCGGGATTTTGCAATTTTTTAAATCCGAATTTCTGATAGAAGGCGTGGGCGTCGCTGGTGGCAAGCATGAATCTTTTGATACTTTTAAGCTGAGGCGAGTTTAAAATACTCTCCATTAAATAACTTCCCAATCCCTTGCCCTGATATTCCGGCAAAACAAAAACATCGGCTATATAGCCCAGGGTGGTGTAATCGGTAATGACGCGCGCAAAACCGATCTGCCGGTTGCCGTCAAACAACCCGAAACAAAGAGAATGTTCGATTGTTGAGCCGACGGTTTGCAAATCTCTGTCTTTAGCCCAGTAAGAACGGCTTAAAAAGTTGTGAATGGTCGATAAATCGAACAACGATTTGTCGGTAGTTATCCAGAAACCTTTTTTTTTCTCCATGGAACTTCTCCTTTATCAGTTGAAATTTTTGCTAAACTTTATCCGGACGCTTTTCATCGGGGTCTGTTGCGGAAAGCGCGTCCGGCTATTGCATTAAGAAAAATCCAAAAGGCGACATTCGCGCAAAAAATCGCTCGGCTAAGATTAAACTTAATATTATTTTTGACAGAGAAACAAAATTTTCTGTTAAACAAATTTTTTTATCCTCTCTTCTTTAATTAAAAGACCTTTCGCTTTACTACTATTAACATCCGACGGAAACTAACTCTAATCCATAATATTTCGCCTTTTTTCAATCTCGAAAACGAGCAATTCTGTTAGCATCAATGCTATTACTGCCACACTTGCTCAGGCAATACAATAATGTGATTATTTTAATATTCAATGGCAACGCCAATGTTAGCTCCTCGAAATGATAAAACCCGAGTTTTAGAGGGTACTTATCTATGAATATCAACAAGTTACCCATATTGAAAACTTTTCCTTCTGCGCAATCTGTGTAATCAGCTTAATCTGCGGTCAAGTTTCCTTGACTTTTGACATCCCATACCCTATATTTTTAGGTGTACGTATGTACTTCCTAAAAGGAACAAAGCAATGAATTCAGCAATGAAGATCATTACGACGATGTCGGGGCAAGCCGTTTTCGGAGGAGCGGAATCGTCTTTTTCGGCAACGGAACAGGAGCTTTTTGAAGAGCGGGCGGCGATTATGGAATTTGACGCCGGGTTTCCGAGAAAAAAAGCGGAACAATTGGCAAGGCGGGAAATTCTTGAAAGGCGTAAACTGCAAGACCTTTTAAGAGCCGGATAATTTAGGGGTTTAGAGGTGGTTGGATTATTAAGCAGCGGCGGTTGCAAGTTGCAGGTTGATGATCACTGGTTTCTGGTTACTCGTCACTTGTTACTTTTGTGTTGATTTTCTGTCACTAGGTCATTCGAATTTGTTTCGGATTTCGGATTTACGATTGACGATTTTGGTTTAGAAGTTTAGAGGTTGGATTATTAAGAGGCAAAGCTTACCGTTTACTTGCAACTTGGAACTTGAAACCTGCAACTCGTTACTCGTCACTTGTCACTAACGTAAATTCCGATAATCTCACCGAAAAACACCCGATGATAGTCGTTGTGCGAATAATTACGATGAATTTCCTGAGCCAGGAAGTTTTCGGGTTTAAAATCGTCCCAATAAATTTTACGGCACTCAACGATCAAATCGGCTTCGGCAAAAACCGGAGGCGGAACGGTTGGCGCTTTGACCGGCGTCAATCCGGACTTGGCTATTTTATCGCCGTCCCGTCCGGATTTTACGCCCAATAAATTTAACGCCCGATGATACTGATCGGAAAAGGAGGATAGAGTAAAATAATCACTACGATTCATAAATTCATACGTGTAGCGCGTGGGGCGGACCACCACCTGAACAAACGGTTTGTTCCACATAATTCCCATGCTCCCCCAGGAGATGGTCATGGTGTTAAAATCTTTCTTTTCAAAATCGCCGCTGCTTAAAAGAAACCAGCGGTCGTCAAACCATTCAAACACATTGAACTTTAATTTTTTCAGATCTATTTTATTCCATACCAAATTAACCGGATGCTCCATCTTTCTTACTCCTAAAATCCAGATTGGTGATGCGTGTAAATTACGCCTCGTTTTTCAAATTCTTTCAACACAAATTCAACAAGCCGGTGTTTTTTACCCAAAAGCTCCAGCGGGACAATGCCTTTTTCACTAATCAAACCGCGGGCTAAAGCCCTTGCCATGATTGTCGCGGTAAAGCCGGTTGTTCGCGCCATGGAATGGATACCCGTTTTGGGATCATAGGTATCAAAAAGATCAAAGCGGTGTTTCCCGTCATCTCCTTCCACTTCCACCCGCATTACCGTTAAATCTTCTTCTTCGGGCTTAAGCTGCCATTGTTTGAACAATATTTTTACGGTTACATCCAGAGGAATTAAAGCCTGACCGTTAAGCTCGACGGGCTCTTTGCCGAAGAAATCAGCCTGTTTTAAAAGCAGAATTTTCTCGCGATGCCCCGGATAGCGCAATGTTTTTTCCGCCATATTCGGAGCGTCGATGGTTTTCAACAAAGTTCTCAGCCCGTCTGTGTTAAAGGCTTCCAGCGTACCGATTCCGGGGAAATCGATGAATTCCGGTTCGCTTAGCGGCTCTTTTACGACAATCCGACCGTTTTCTTTAATCCTTGCCGGGCGCGTGTACTCTTCGATTACATCGATGGGCGAAAACACAGCCTTATATTCCCAGGGCAGGCGGCGTTCTTTTGGCAGACCGCCCACAAAAATCCTCACATTCTGTACATCTGTCAGTAAAGAGCTGGCGTAACCAGTCAAAAGATTGCTCATCCCGGGTGCCACCCCGCAATCTACCAGAGCGGTCACTCCTTTTTTTTCGGCTAATTCATTCAGCGTTAACGGATCTTCGGGAGAAAAGGCAATATCAATTATGTCTCTGCCAAACGAAATCACCTGTCTGAGAATTTCGAATCCCATGAATCCCGGAAGCGCGTTAATGCAAAGATCGCATTTTTCGATCAGCGATTCCAGAACTCCCTGTTCGGCAATATCTACAACCTGTGTTTTAATGTTTTTGAATTCGGTCAACGATTGAAGAACTTGAACGTTTCGATCAACAACCAGAACTTCGATGCCGGGTTCATCGGAAAGATCAATAGCCATGGGACGACCGATCAGTCCCGCTCCGAGAATTAGTACACGCACATTTTGTCCTTTCATTTTTTGTCATTCGTTTAAAATGGCGCTCCAAATTTAGAAACAATTGGGAAATTAAGCAATGAATAATGAAGAATGGTTTATCGACATTTGATCCATTGTCGTAAAAATAGGTTATTCGTTAAGCGTTAAGCGTTTAAGCGGGTTATTCGTTAAGCGTTAAGCGTGTAAGCGTTAACCGTACCTCTGCGACTCGCTTATCACGACAGGTTGTGGTAACGGCTTTCTGCATTCTGCTCTCTGCTTTCATCTTCCTCGTCACTTGTTACTTGCAACTCATCACGCGTCACGCGTCAGGTTTTTCGTTAAGCGTTAAGGGTATAAGCGGATTATTCGTTAAGCGTTAAGGGTGTAAGCGTTAACCGTACCTCTGCGACTCGCTTATCACGACAGGTTGTGGTAACGGCTTTCTGCATTCTGCTCTCTGCTTTCATCTTCCTCGTCACTTGTCACTTGTTACTTGCAACTCATCACGCGTCAGGTTATTCGTTAAGCGTTAAGGGTATAAGCGTTAAGCGGCTTCTCCAGCCCCACAGCACGTCAAACCGGCGTAACGGCTTTCTGCATTCTGCTTTCTGCTTTCATCTTCCTCGTCACTCGTTACTTGCAACTCATCACGCGTCAGGTTATTCGTTAAGCGTTAAGCGTGTAAGCGTTAACCGTACCTCTGCGACTCACTTATCACGACAGGTTGTGGTAACGGCTTTCTGCATTCTGCTCTCTGCTTTCATCTTCCTCGTCACTTGTCACTTGTTACTTGCAACTCATCACGCGTCAG
>JAJRSN010000343.1 GCA_024278715.1 Calditrichota bacterium | reverse complement strand
TTCCGGCAGATTATCCGCCGTGTAGGTCAGCTTGCCAAAATCTTCTTTGTCGGGGTCCTGACCTTCGGGGATGGTAAAGGTTAATACTTTATTTTCATCTACTTCATAATCCGGAATTTCGGCGATGGTCGGCGGACGATTCACATGATTCACCTGAATTTTAAGCGTATCTCTGTCGGTTAAACGGCTTTGCGTCCGTTCGTGAGCCATAATCACTATCGGGTAATAAATTCCCGATTGTTCGTAATTGGGATGCCAGGAGAATTTACCGCTTAACGAATCGAACTCCGAACCTTCGGGCGCGTTTTGTATTGAAAAATAGACGGCGTCGCCGTCGGGATCATAAGCCTGCGCCTGAAAGCTTAAAACCTGGTCTTCATCGACCGTCTGATCCGGAATATCCGTCAATCGCGGCGGACGGTTGTAGCGCAAAACAAGAACATTGGAATCCGCGGCAACATAGACATAAATATCTTTTTTCACGGCTCCGTAAATATGTGATTTCGCCTGATAAGCGCCTTCGACAAACGGGTTTTTGGGATCGCCGACATCAATAAATTCCAAACGATTTTTAGAGTCGTTCCCGATAAATAAAGTGTTTCCGCTTTTGGTGGCGCTGTGGGCGTATCCTTCGACGGGCAATTGCTTTACAAGTCTCGGGCTTTGCGGGCGCCGCACATCCAAAATCCAGAATCCCGCCGGACCGTTGGCAGCATAAGCGTAATCGTCTTCAAACTGAATCGACCGCGCGTACCTGAGATCTTCGATGGCAATTCCTATGCGCTGCGGCTTTTGCGGATCGGTAATATCGTAAACAATTAAGCCCTTGCGTTTATCCAGAGCATACAAGTAATTGCCGATTAATCCCAGCCCCCAGGTAAATCCGCCCGTGTTAATTCGCGATACCCGTTCGACTCGATTGACATCGGAAATATCGTAAATCATCACTCCCGAATCGGCTTCGGCAACATATAAATAAGGGAGTTTGGCAATGACCCAGTACGATTCCGCTTTGGGACGAATGCGCGTGATTTTTCGCGGTCGCGAAGGATCGGTGATGTCAATAATCAATACGCCGTCCAAACGGGAGGCAAGAAAGGCAAGAGAATCCAATAAAAACACATTTTGCGACAGGTGCGATGAATAGACGGTCGATAATTCTTTCAGATTTTTTACATCGCCGGCATCCAATATCTGCAAACCAAGGTATTCGTCAACCGCAAAAAGAATGTTGTCTTTTAAAACGACCTGTTTGATTCCATCATTAAATTGTACTCCCGCCTCCGATTTCGGAGGTTTGTGTTTACTTACAAACTCTGCGCTAACTTTTTCCTGAGCATGAACAACCGAACCGAATCCCGCTCCGATAATAAAAAAAATCATCACTAAAATACGCTGAGCCTTCATGATGTGCTCCTTATTTAAAGATATTGCACCATTGATGAGGCACTTTCAGACATGAGCCAATATAAATTTAATCCATTCTTAAATCAAGAGAACGATGAATTTAAACTTTAACTCAGAAAGCATTTAAAGCTCCATCCTTATCCGCACCGATCAAAAAATATTTATCCTTACAAAAATAAAATTCGAGCGATTGGTCTTTTATTTTCAGACTTCGGATACAACCGCCTTTGTTAAGGCTTTATTTTCGTATTAAAGTGATCAATTCTTTAAAAAGTTCTTCATTTTTTTAAGTTTCTTTCCACTAAAAGATGCGCATGACTCGAACAATTTCTTTGGAACATATTCAAATTCGAAAATAATCGAGGCTAACGGTATAAATTATATGAGATTATTCCGCCAAACGCTTTCCGATAAAAAGCGGGGCAAAAACGGATTAATCGGGATTATCGAGAGCTTCACGGAACCAATTTCAAAATAACTTGTATCAGGAATTATTTTTATTTACAATTTGGGATATGAAATTTAAACACGGATGAGGTATGTTTCTGCTTTTTTTGATTGGCAGCGGCGGATTTTTAGGAGCGATTTCACGATATGCGGCGAGCGGTCTGGTTTACCGTCTGGTTAAAAGTCCCTGGTTTCCTTACGGCACTTTGGCTGTAAATATTTTAGGCTGCGTTCTTATCGGTTTTATAAGCGGTCTTGCGGAATCGCGCCAAATTTTAACTTCGGACACGCGGACGTTTTTGCTCATCGGCTTTATCGGCAGTTTTACGACATTTTCGACTTTCAGCTTTGAAACATTTAATCTGGCGCGGGACGGTCAATTTATCAGCGCCTTTTTAAATTTGGGTCTGCATTTGTTTTTGGGTCTTTTAGGCGTCTGGATCGGACATATTCTTGCCAAATTAATTTAGGAGGCAAATAATGGTACTTCCCGAAAAAGGTCATTTACTGCGTATTTTCATAGGGGAAGACGATAAATACGAAGGAAAACCTTTGTACGAATGGATTGTTCTTAAAGCGAGGGAACACTGTCTGGCGGGCGCGACTGTGGTTCGCGGACTGGAAGGATTCGGAGCCCGCAGCCGGATTCATACGACCAAATTTCTGCGTCTTTCGGAAGACCTGCCCATAATCATCGAAATTGTCGATACGCTGGAGAAGATCGAAGCCTTCCTTCCGGTGGTTGACAGTGCGATTAGCGAAGGATTGGCTACCGTCGAAAAGGTGGACATCCGATTTTACCGCAGCGGGAAAAAATAAAAGTAATAACGCTTATCGCCGTTGTCCGTTTTTACAAAAACCGCGGAGCTAATTTATTCCTGCTGCTCGTCGTAATAGTCGGGAATTGCCGTAAAAACGAATAAAAAGCGTTCCAACAACTCTCCGAACAAAATAAACATGACGCTGATGCCGAGAACATAAACCCCGAAAAACAACTGGTACAGGCAAAATATCAGCGGAATAAAAATCCCGCCCACAAGACGAAGACCGAACAAAAGGCTGTAATGAACCAGGGTAAGGCGGACGCTTTGTTTTGTTTCCGGTCGGATACTGTTCAGAGTTTTCAGCCGCCAAAACACGGTAATCAATTCCGCTATTAACAAAGCGCAGACCCAAATTTCCAAATCGCGGATATTAAACAGAAACAGCCAGACCGCCAGCATTATTTTGGCGACGCCGAACGAAAGATTTACCGTGGTGGTGAAATTTTGCCAGGCGGGGAAACCGAATTCCAAAAGATTTTTTTGAAACTGATAAAACACGAAAATAAAGACAAAGGCGAGTATCAGTTCGACAATTCGTAAATGATACCCGTTCATATCCAATAAGTACAAGGCGTAAAGCGTTAGAACGCAGCCCGCCAGCCAAAGGGTGTTTTTTCTCAGCCCGACGTACCAGAGGGGAAGTTCTTCGCTGTTTCTGATCAACAAAAAAATAACGAACAAGGGAGCCATGATCAAAGTAACCGTTCCGGCGGTTAAGATGAAGGTTTGGTAATATTCGTTTTGAATGATTTCGAAATTGCGGACGTTCAGCTTATTGTAGAAATAAAGGAAAGCCGCCAGATAGCTGCCCGCGGCTATTTCGAGCGCGATATTGTAAAGGAAGAGCCATTCTTTTACAAGATTTTCTTTTTGATCCATGGTAAAGCCCGTTTTAAATTTTAGTTAAGCGTGTAAGGGTTAAGGGTATAAGCGTACCTCTCCGACCCGCTTAGCACGATAGATTATGGTCACTGCTTTCTGACAATTTTTTTATTTTGTGTTTTTTATTACTCATTACGCATCACGACCTTGTCACTCGTCACTCGTCACTCGTCACTTTGTTACTCATCACGCATTACGCATTACGCGTTACGCCCTTGTCGCTTTGTCCCTATAATAATCAACCCGTACGTTCAAATCAAACTTAACGAAATTTTTTGATTCAAAAACAGGGGAAAGGGAAATCCGGTTGGAGTTTTAAATTGACATTTATTTTCGCGTTTTTTATACTATGAATCATTATAAGAATACGCAAAAATCAATCATTCGGCATGGATTAGCCTGTTGACCAAGAATTGCAGGCATAATATCCGCATCCACCGTTAAAGAGAACATATTGAACGGAAAGCATTTTTAATTTAATAGCAGCCGGACAGCGCCGCGCCGGAAAATAGGGCTATGGCGTGTAACCAACGTGGCGGAGCTGGAGTTAAACAAGGAAGATATTTTGTTTAATAATTTAGCCGAGACAGGCGCAGACATCATATTCATGAAACTATGGCGGCAAAAAGCCCTCACGTTGATTTTTAAGAAGCCTGGTAAACGGGTCGCTGCAGAAGACAGAAATTAAAGATGTCCAGGATCAAGAAAGAACAACAAAATGCCAAAAAACTTTTCTAATATTAGAAAAAAATGGTTATATTCAGACAAGAGTTTCTGATAT
>JAJRSN010000342.1 GCA_024278715.1 Calditrichota bacterium | reverse complement strand
AGCCGCGATCCGTAAAAGCTTTAAGCACGCCCGCTTCGGCGCACCATATTTCAAGAACACGCATTCCGGGAGTAATTTTCATCCGCCGCTCGATAAAGGGAATGATGTACTTTTCGGTTACTTTATTTTGATGTTGAAAATAGACGTCGCGCTTTTGATGAAAATCGTACGGCATAATCTACCTGCTTTTCTTACTTACAAAGGGATTGTCTTTAATCCAGAACCGCCAGGGGCGCAGCGCATCTTCGCCGGCGTAATCGATGCCGATTCGTTTGCCGACAGCTATTTGCTCGTCTTTTAAACGGATTCCCCGATCTTCGATCCAAATACGATCTCCCGTTAAAGAGAGACCGTTCAGCTTTAAATCGATTCCGAGCGCGCGGGTGAGTTTGCCGGGTCCGTTGGTCAAGTCGGGTTTTAGCTTTGTTTTTTTTATTCGCCGCAGCATAAATTCGATGCCCTCGAACGGTTCAACGGCTCGGATGAGAACGGCGTCGGGTTTATTTTCCGCGTTTGTAACGATATTGAACAGGGCATGTAACCCGTAAATTAAATAGACATAAGCAATGCCGCCGCGTTGGTACATAATCGAAGTTCTGTCCGTGTGTCTGTCATTCCAGGCGTGCGAGGCGCGGTCACGAACGCCTCCGTAGGCTTCGGTTTCCACGATAAAACCGGATGTCCGATGCCCGCCGCTGTTACTGACGAGCAGTTTTCCCAGTAAATTCCGAGCCACCTGTGCTACGTCCGCTTTCCGGTAAAAAGATTTCGGAAGCTTAACCGGATCTTTCGACAAATGACCGGAATTCTCAATAAGCTTAGTCAAAAGCATCGGACAAAATACACGGTTAATATGATTGGTTCGGCTCGTTTCATTTAGCAAAAAATTTTTTCTTCGGGCACGATTTTTTGAGGAATAAGGCTGTGTGGATTTTCTCCGCCCAAAATTCGCGCCCGAATCATTCTCAGCCATTCTCTGGAGCGTTCCCTTCGGTAGTAAGATCGCACATCAGGATCGGGGAATTGTTCGCCGCCCCTGCACCATTCGCGCAGATATCCCAGAACATAGTGCCAGGCTCCCGAAGAGTTGCCTTTTAACGCCTTAAAAAAAGCTCTTGTCAATATCTGAAAAAAAGGATGGTGCAAATGCCAGTCTCTTTGACCGCGGCTCAATTCTCCTGTTTTCCGATCAAAGCGCTCGTCTGTTGCGCGCACGCTTGCGGCGTACACATCGGTTAATACATGGACGCCCCAGCCGCGGACACGGGCTTTGACATTCATTACCGGGTCCCAGGCGCGGCTGCGCGGCACGCCGCCGATATCTACGAAACATTCTTTTTTAACCAGCCGCAGCCCGCCGCGCGGATTATCGATGCGTTGAAACGGTTCGATTTTCCACAATCCTTTGGCATTTTTGGAGCAAAGCACTCCGGAAACAATTCCCGCCCTGGGATCGGAATCAAGAAAGTCTTTTAACCGTTGCCAGTATGACGTGCCGAAACGAATATCCGCGTCCAAAAAACCAATGTAATCCGCTTCCGAAAGCTTTTCTCCGGCTGCTTTTAGTCCCTGCCGAAGCACTTCGGAAATATGAAAACCCATGTACTCCTGCTGCTCATCCAGGTGATGAATCCGAATAAAAGAATAGCGTTGCTGCAATTTATCGAGTTTTTCGCCGCTGCCGTCGGAGCTCGCGTCATCCACAATAATCCACAAATCCGGTTGCCAGCTACTGTTTATTACGCAAGACGTCAAATCGTCAATCAGCCCGAGCTCATTGCGCATGGGCGTAATTAGCAGAAACATAAAACCCTCATCGTTTCGGACACGGTTTTTTCGTAAACTTCCCAGAATATCGCATTCCGGCTTTTGGCAACACTTTGCAAACGCTTACACCGAATCCTTTCCGGATTTACTAACCAAATAAGATTGAACCAGCCAGCCGACAATCACCAAATATATTATGCCTAAAGAGGCATAGGAAATTTTGATATCCTTAAAATAGGAATCGGGATGAAACTTCATTTCCACCTTGTGCCGACCCGCCGGAACAATAATCGATTGAACCGCATGATCCGTTTTGTAAATTTTATCTGCCTGTTTGCCGTCAACATAAATTTTCCAGCCCGGCGGATAATAAACTTCGGATAGCACCAACAGGCTTTGTTTATCGGTGTAAACGTCAAACTTGATTTCATTGGGAGTAAAACTCAAAACCCGCGTGTAGCTGCTATCCGGTTGAGAAATGGGCGCGGAAAGCTCTTCTTCCAGCAGCGCGGTTTTTGCGGGATCAAATTCCCGGCTGTTAATGGCTCTCAGTCGCTGACGTTCGTCCTTAATCACTTTGTAAGAACCCACAAAAAACGCCCTGGGCAGATGCCCGGTAAAATAATAGGCAAAAAGGTTGCCCGAGGGATTCTTCTTTACCAGACGGAGAAACGGGTGCTGAATCGGTTGTTGCGTAATCACATATTTGACATTTAAAATTTTAAGCACATTCCAGTTAAAAGGCAGTCTGGCGTCCCATCCGTTGTAAATGTTCTTTTCGACCAGTTCTTCGATCACGTACATTTTAATCGGGCTGTAACCGCCGATGGTTTGATGGTAATAAGCCCAGCGATTATCGGAAAACAACTTGCCCGCCGGAAAAATCCTGAACAAATCTTTATCCTGCAAAAGAAAGTTATCGATATCGTTCTTTTTGAAATATTGTCTTTCGAGGCGTTTGGTGTCCGTAAATTCGGGTTTTACGCGGCTCTGTACCTGAACAAGATCGAACACGTTCAGCAGTCCCAGAACAATAATCAGAGCAAGGGCGGAAAACTTCCGTTTTAAAAAGGCAAAGATCGCCCCGCCGGTTAATATCACAAGGAAAAAGTAGCGAATCAGATCGCGTTGAAAAAATTCTTTACGTATCTGACGAATAATTTCCAAAGTTTGTCCCTGATATGCTTCTCCGCTTGGTTTGGTAAAAGAAGCGCCGAGACTGTAAAACCACAGAAAAACTCCCAAAACAAAAAAGCCGCCCACCGTGTACAGAACAATTTTTTGCTGTTTTAAGTCTAATTTTTGTCCGGCAATATCCAGCAAATATTTAAGACCGTAAACGGCAAAAACAACTATAATAAAGTAAGAAACGGTTACGCTCATCATGGGCGCGCGGAACTTGTTAAAATAGGGAATGTAATAAAAGAACAAAGCGTAAAAAACTTTAAAATGGCGACCGAACGACAAGAAGACAAAAACCAGGAATAAAATGAATAAGCTTTTAATTAACGCGTTTCGCCAGTTGCTCAACAAGCCGATCAAAGCCAGCATCAGAATAATCACGCCCATGTATTCGTAGCTTTGCGTAAAGGGCATGTGCCCCCAGTAAGTGGGAATCATTTGTCCTTTCAGATTCGAAAATTTGCTTCCGTCGTAACGTTCCGCGGACATTCCGCCGTAAAATCGGGGCAATAACCAGGTGAGCAGTTCGGCGGGATGTGTTGACCACTGAACGGCGTAATCAAACGAAACTCCCTGATTTTTTGCGCTTGTTGACTGTTTTTGAGAAGCAACATCGATAGTGGTTTTACCGCGCTTTGAATAGGGCAGGTACTCCTTGGCTAAAAACAAGGGTTGTGCAGCCATCGAAATTCCCAGAATAAGAGCGACGGCTAAAAGTCCCACGGTTTTAAAGAAAACAGCGAATCTTTTTTCCAGCAAATCTTTTAAAATAGGATAGATTCCCAGAGCAAAAATCACTAATCCGGTGTAAAAGACTATCTGATAATGTTGGGTGCGAATTTGCAGCCCAAACGTCAAAGCGAACAGAGCCGCCGCTAAAATTGTCCGCCTGTCGATGAAATACCGGAATGTTAAAAAGACCCAGGGAAGATACATCAAAGCCTGTAGTTTAGCCATGTGACCTTCGCTGTACAGCGATTTGTAATGCGGCATCAAAACAAAGGATAGCGCACCGATTAAACTCAAGAGGGGCGTCATTCCTAAATAACGGAATAATAAAAAAGCGCCGAGCGCTCCGAAGAGATAGTAAATAAAAACCGAATGCAAAAACCGCGAAAGAATGCGGAAGAGATTATCCAGAGAGAAAGCCTTTGGACTAAGCCGGTAATAAATTGGCATTCCGGCAAAAATGCTGGGATTCCAGAGAGCCGTTTCTCCGGTTTTCTGATGAAATTCCCTCACCGAATGCATTTTGGCAATAGAACCGACTACGTCAACTCCCTGGGGCGATAAATGATCGATAGCCAATGGTTTTAAAAGGATCAGCAGAAAGATAAAGATAAAGGCTATCGACAAATAGTCCTGCGCGCGATCGCTCAGTGAAAATGATTTTGCCTGTGGTTTCGGGGCGGGTTTTTTTGCCGATTTTTTTTGTTTTTTAGGGCTCATAACATATCCCTTTTCATTTATAATAATTTTTGTGAAAACCTACTTTTGCGCTTTTTTTCAAAATAACCCTTCGGATGAAATTGTAAATAAATCCCAGACCGTATCCGAAAATCTGTGAGGGAATTACAATAGGTAAATACAGAGCGGGTTTGATCTCTTTGTATTTAAAAACGGCGTCGATCATGGAAATGAGAATCAGCAGAATACCTCCGTACAGTCCTATTTGAAGCAGAATTCGAGCCGGTGTCCACAGAATGGCGAGAATGATAATCAAAAGCGTAAACAAGGTGGCAAAGGCGGGCAGGGCGTGCACAAGCTCCAGCATCCGGGAATCTATTTTGTAAAGGTTAATGCGCGCCACTCCCCAGTTGAAAACCTGTTTAAAAAAGCGGCGCAGATTTGTCCGCCGTTTGTGATAAACCAGCGCATTGTCAACAAAAACAACTCTTGCCCCGGAATTAATAATCCGATTGCTGAATTCAATATCCTGACCGTGCCGCAGAGAAGAAAAACCGCCGATCTTTTCCCACAGGGCTCGGCTTAAACCCATATTAAACGAACGCGGGTAAAAACGGGCTAACTTCTTTCCTTTTTTGCCTCTTAATCCTCCGGTGGTGAGGAAAGAGGTCATGGAATAATTGATGGCTTTAAGGAGAGGCGGAAAATCTTTGCGGTAGGTATCGGGTCCGCCGAAAGCGTCTCCGTTTTGTTCGTGAAGAGCTTTATCGATATTGGTCAACCAATTTGGAGGAACCGTAACATCGGAATCAATAAAAATAAAGAAATCGCCCGCGGCATTCTTCATTCCCAAATTACGCGCGGCTCCGGGTCCCTGATTCTTTTGAACGAAGTACTTTAATTCTAAAGAATAATTCTCCCGCGCTTCTTTAACAATCGATTCGGTATCATCCGTGGAACCGTCGTCCGCCACAATAACCTCGAACCGTTCCGAAGGGAATTGCAGTCTGGCAAGCGAAGCCAGCAATTCCTTAATTTCGTCGGCGCGGTTGTACGAAGGAATAATTACTGAATATTTTCGGTATTTTTGATCCATAATGCCACGGTCAGAATTCAACAAATGTCCGATTCATAATAATGATAAATCCGTAAAAAATCCGTTTTAATTTAATTTATTCGGATTTTGCGTCCGCGCGTTTCCGCCTTTTACCCAGCGACAGGGAAAGAGCTTTCAAAACAGATAAAACACATATCGTTTTACTTTTTACGAAGTCATCAACTGTTTTATTCAATTACTTCTTTTATGGCAAATTTTGGTCTTGTGTCTCTGGTGCTAATCAGCATATCACCGATCAAGCCCAAAGAAAAAGACTGCGCGCCGACAATAACCAACAGAATGCCTAAAAAGAGCAAGGGTCGTCTTCCGATTCCGATACCCTGAAACCAGAGAATTGTCAGATAAAGCAAAATCGCGAAACCGACCATGATATTGATTAAACCGAACAGCCCGAAGAGATGCATGGGCTTTTGCCGATAGCGGGTGATAAACAGAACCGAAAGGAGATCAAAAAATCCGCTCAAAAAACGCCGGGCTCCGAACTTGGTTTTCCCGAATTTTCGCGGGTGGTGCCTTACGGCAATTTCACCTACATTAAAGCCCTGCCAATGCGCCAAAACCGGAAGATAGCGGTGCAGCTCGCCGTAAACGGGAATCGCCTTTATGACCTCTTTGCGATAGGCTTTTAATCCGCAATTGAAGTCATGAATTTTAATTCCGGTTAAAATTCGGGTTATAAAATTGAAGAATTTGGACGGAATTGTTTTGGTAATCGGATCGTGACGTTTCTTTTTCCATCCGGAAACCAGATCATAGTTTTCCAGAGCTTTGATTAAGTTAGGTATTTCGCCGGGATCGTCCTGCAGATCGGCGTCCATGGTAATAACAATTTCGCCTTTTGCGCGTTTAAAGCCTTCCGAAAGCGCGGTGCTCTTTCCGAAATTTTTGCGGAAACGGATGATCTTGATTTCGGGATGATTAGCTTTGGCTTCCATTAATCTCGGAAAAGATTCATCCGTACTGCCGTCGTCAATGAAAATAATCTCGAATGAATATTGCAGCGGTACAACGATTTCATAAATTTTTTCCACCAATTCCCGCAAAGAATCCTGTTCGTTATAAAAAGGTATGACAATTGATAAATCCATGGCAATCACCACTTTTTACAATTGATTTGACGGAATTAAAACTTGCTGCGCGTTGTCGCTTACCTTCACTTTGAAAACATCCGCCGAAACCGGCTTGTTTATTTGAATTTCCTTAAAAATGACGCTCATCCCCTGTTTCTCCGAAGGACGAACAAAATTGATTAACAAAGGAAAATAAATTCCGTCCTTGTTCACGAATTTTTTGTATTCCTTAAAGAAAAGCAGCTGGTCGTCTTCTATGTATTCGATCTTTGTAATCATCCAATTAGATTCGTCAAACCAGATATTGTACCGGAATTTACCGTTTTGTGCACTTAGATAATAAGTATTTTCTTTCTTTTCAAATTTTTCTTTTTTCAGGATATTAAAATGATCCTGAGCCAAAAAGACCTCCCGCAGCCGGGAAATGGAAATCGGAAACTGAAGAAACGCGGTTTGTCCGAAGTCCTCTTTTCGTCCGGTAATAAACTGGTTGTCGTACTGGTTGTAAAAAATAAAACGATTTTTCCCGACAAAAACCTTTCCCACCTGGGTTCCCATGAATCCGCTTACCGAAACAAGGAGAGAATCGTTGCCTTTGGAGTAAATGTCGGCTTCGAAATTCCCCGAAAACTGCGGAGTGTCCAGAGTAATGCGTCCCCGTCCTTTAAAAGTGCGGATGCTTTTTTGCCATTGTTCGTGAAATTCCAAAAACTCTCTGTAAGTCGGGTTGGGAAGTTTTTCGTTCACAAAAACCCGCTGTGTTTTGCATCCCTGCAAAGTGATTAAACTAATGATAATGATTAAAAAAATATGTTTCATTCCGCAATCTCTTCAATTTTTTTCCTTAACCGTTCGTTTTCCGGTTTTAGATCGAGCGCCTTTTTCCAGTAGAAAACAGCCTGCTCCGAATTACCCATGGCTTTGTAAACATCTCCCAGATGCTCCAATACCACGTCAGAATCATTCCGAATTTCAACCGATTTTTTAATGTATTTTTCGGCTTCGGGATAGTTTTCCAGTTTGCAAAGCACCCAGCCGTAAGTATCCAGATAAGCCGCATTGTCCGGACGTAATTTAATGGCTTTTTTAGCCATCTCAAGCGCTCTTTGTAAATCTTTATTGCGCTCTGCAAGGCTGTAACTATAATTGTTTAGCAACAGCGCGCTGTTCGGAAGGCGTTGGAGGGCAATTTCGTAAATGCTGTCGCACTTGGAAAACATCTTAAGATTTTCGTACAAAATGGCTAAGCCCGAAAGTGCGCTTTCGTTATTAGGTTCAATCTTTAGGGCTTTGGTAAACGCGTCGATGGATTGTTCGTATTTTTTTTGATTTTGTAAAAGATTTCCGTAAAAGGTCCAGACGGTCGCGTCTTTGGGAAATAATTCCAATGTTTTTTGATAAGTTTTTTCAGCCTGAGCAAAACTGTCCATATCGGTGTAAGTAAAAGCCAGAAACAACCAGGAGAATTTGTTTTTCTCGTTTAATTTCAGAGCTTTTTTAAAATGTTCTTTTGCCGAATTGTAATTTTTGGTCTCCACTTCGATTCTGCCCAACAATTCGTAAGCGCCCGAGGGAATATCTGGCTTACCGACCAGGGGCAGCAACCGGGCGCGGGCGCTGTCGTATTGCTGCAGATAAAAATAGGACTCCGCCATTAAAATTTTGCCCGGAACATAAGTCGAATCTTTTTGGAGCACCTGTTTGTAGAGTCGGATAATACCACTCCAGTCT
>JAJRSN010000341.1 GCA_024278715.1 Calditrichota bacterium | reverse complement strand
GATATTCAAAACATAAAAAGGAGGCGTGGAAATTCATCGAATATTTGTCAACCGTGAGTTCCCAACTTACCCTGTTCAAATTGCAATCCGATTTGCCCGCCGTCAAAGACGCCTGGAATGACTCGCTTCTTTTGAAAGACCCTTACATGAAAGCGTTTTACAAACAATTCCGTTTTGTAAAATCGCTGCCAAAAATTCCGGAATGGGAGCAAATCGCCTTTTCAAAAGTCCAGCAATATGTCGAATATGCCGCCCGGGGAAAAATGACCGTCGATGAGGCGTTGAAAAAGTTGGACGAAGACGTAAACAAAATCTTGGAAAAACGCAGATGGCTTTTAAAGCAAAAAGTTCACGGAAAGGATTAAAAAGTTGGTAAGGCTTATTACCAAAGATAGCGCCGCCTTCGTATTTCTTGCCCCGGCACTGAGCGCGATTTTCGTCTTTTTCTTTATCCCTGTTTTTGCCTCGTTTTTAATCGGTTTTACAGATCTCGATATCTACGCCCTGGGAGATTTGAGTAAGGTTCGCTTTGTGGGAATTGAAAACTATGCCAGGCTCATTAAAGACCCCCTTTTTTGGCAAGCTCTTTTTAATACGTTTTATTTTGTAATTGTCGCCGCTCCCTTAAGCATTGCCGTTTCTTTAAGCGCGGCTCTGGTGTTAAACAGTAAGCTTACCATGTTTAAACCCTTATTCAGATTGACGTTTTTCATGCCCGTGGTTACCACCCTTGTTGCGATTGCGATTGTTTGGCGTTTTATCTACCATCCTAATTTTGGGGTCATAAATTATTTTCTGGGACTCATCGGTTTGCATCCCATTGACTGGCTGGGCGATCCCAATTGGGCAATGCCCGCAATAATTCTGATGGCGGTGTGGAAAAATTTTGGTTACAACATGATTATATTCATCGCCGGGCTTCAAAGTATTCCCGAATATTTGTACGAAGCCGCGGTGATAGAAGGAGCCAACGGCTGGCAGCAATTCAAATCCGTTACCCTGCCCATGCTGGCACCAACCACGCTGTTTGTCAGCATAATTACGATGATCGGATTCTTTCAACTTTTTGCCGAACCATACATAATGACCCAGGGCGGTCCGTTGAACAAGACGCTCAGTATCGTCTTGTACATGTACAACGAAGGATTCCGTTGGTGGAATATGGGATATTCCGCGGCTATCGCGTTTGTGCTCTTTTTCATCATTTTCACGGGAACGATAGTCCAATTAAAACTGCAAAATAAGGGATAATCCGGATGTACCAGAAAAAGACATTCCTGCACCTTTTGCTCTTCATAGGCGCAATATTAACGATCGCTCCCTTTGTCTGGATGTTGTCCGCGTCTTTTATGTACGACGGACACGCCAGCGTTTATCCGCCTCGTTTCATACCGGATCAATTTACACTGATTCAATACAAGCATCTTCTTGCGCGTCTTAATTTAGCGCGTAATTTTTTCAACAGTTTGTTTCTGGCGTTAAGCGTGTCTTTGATTTCTTTATTACTCAATTCAATGGCGGCGTTTGCCTTTGCCAAGTACCGCTTCAAATGGAAGGACAAAATATTCAACACCTTATTGGCGTCAATGATAATTCCCGCGCAGATAACCATGCTGCCTCTGTTTTTGATGCTGCGTTATATGGGACTTGTAAACACATATCTTGCCATTATTATCCCCGGAATGGCAAACATATTCGGAATATTTTTGATCAGGCAGTACGCCCAAAGTATTCCCGACAGTTTAATCGAAGCGGCGCGCATCGACGGCGCTTCGGAATTTCAAATTTTCAAAGAGATTTTCCTGCCTTTGATCGTCCCGATTCTGGTAACCTTAGCCCTGTTCACATTTTTAGGCACATGGAATGATTTTCTCTGGCCTTTAATTGTGTTAAATAACGATTCCATGTACACACTTCCGGTGGCGCTGGCAAATTTAATGGGTGAACACACCAAAGATCCCGAATTAATGATGGCTGGTTCGGTGATTACTATTTTACCCGTAGTCTTTGTATTTTTATTCCTCCAGCGCTATTACATATCGGGAATAATGCTTGGAAGTATAAAAGAATAAAAAAAACTTGACATTGCATGTTTTGATTATATATATTCACACAAGAAATGTAAACGTTTACATTTCATGTAAAAAATATCGGCAAGTTAATTAGAATTAAAAGTGGAAAAACGTTTTCAGGATTATGAGTAAAGGAATAGTAAAAATAGCGGAAATTTGTGGCGTTTCCATCGCTACAGTGTCCAGGGTTCTTAACAACAGCGGTCCCGTTAAAGAATCGACCCGCGCGCGAATTTTGCAGATCGCCCAGGAATTAAATTACAAACCGAATTCCAATGCCCGCAGCCTTTCGCGAAGAAGAACGGATACTATCGGTGTTATTCTGCCCGAACTTGTTGACGAATTTTTCATGGGCGTAATTCAGGGAATCAACGAAGTGGCTAACAGACATCAACGTTACATCATGCTTTCCAGCTCCCATAGTCAGCGCGATGAATTGGAAACCATGTTGGAATTTATGAACGGCGGCAGAGTTGACGGAGTTATTCTGATGGCTCCCGCGCTCCATCACACCATGAAAACGATTTTAAAAAGCAATACCCGCCCTTTGGTTCTTTTAAATTGTCGTCCGGGCATTGCAGGAATCGTAAGTATTAATTTTGATAATTTTCAGGGAGCCAAAGTCGCGACCGAGCACTTAATACAACACGGCTATCAAAAAATTGCCATGATTACGGGACCCGAGATTAACAACGACGCCAGAGAGCGTTTTCGCGGATTTCAAAGCGCTTTAAAAGAGAATAATATTAATCTTCCCAAATCGTTTATAGTGCCGGGTGAATTTAACATTGAATCAGGTTATTATGGTTTTATGCGCCTGATGAGCCTGCCGGAAAAGCCCAGAGCGATTTTTGCGGCGAATGACATGATGGTGTTAGGCGCCTACGAAGCGGCGAAAAGTTTGAAATTGCGCATTCCCGACGATGTGGCTATTGCCGGTTTTGACGATATTTTTCTCGGACGATTGTTGAATCCCCGCTTGACCACGGTTCATGCGCCGATTGTGGAGATGGGCAGAGCCGCTATGCAGCAGATATTAAAAATGGTTGACGAAAAATGGCGCCCGGAAGAAGAATATACAATTCATCTGTCAACCGGATTGGTTATCGGCGGGTCTTGCGGATGTATAAATAATAACGGAAATAATTTTGTCTGAAAATGATTTCATTAGATACATTAAACATTTAGGGTTCTGCAAAATGAGTAAACAGCGTTTTTAATGATTTTTACAGGTGTAAAATGACCGGGGAGTTTCCCGCCTTTCCTGAGCCGGACAAAACTCAAGCTCCCTGACGGCAAAAGCGATCTTTTTCCATAATTGATATTCTGACGCATCATTTCATAGAACTCTGAATGAACCCAATTAACTTACAAAGAGGAGGTAAGTAATGAAGCAATTCGTTACCATGCTGGGATTGGCTTTTATTTTGATTTTAGCAGCCAATACCAAAGTCAGGGCTCAGGGGCATGTGGATCCGCCGTATCTGCAGATCCAATCCGCCGAGCACCCCATCGATTTGGATGGGCAGTTAAACGAAACCGATTGGCAGCGCAGATTCGATCATCTGGTTTTTCAGGAGGGCTTTAAACCCGGTGATGTGGAATACGGCGTGACCCAATCTTTGTTGGTTTCGGGAGACACTTATCTGGACACCACAACAACCATCGTCCGTTTTTTACATCGCGGTCTGGACCTTTACATCTCCTTACAATCGAATGACAAATATGTTAACAAATGGGGAGGAAGCTGGGAAGGAGACGGCTTGTTTATGAAGGTTTGGGATAAAAGCGGCGTTCCCAAAGAATTTAAGTTGTACTTTAACGCCAGCGGAAGCGATCCGGATATGGTTTACGAAGAATCTCAGGCGGGAAGCGGCGAAGGCGTCGGTTATAAGATGCCCGGTACCGTTGTTAATGATACCACTCAAATCGACGAAGGATACACCGCGGAATTAATCATCCATCTCGATCAATTAGGCTACTCGGAGGAAGATACCGATATTCCCGTAATCCTGAATATTTTTGATCCCGATAAACAGACCGGTGCATCGGG
>JAJRSN010000340.1 GCA_024278715.1 Calditrichota bacterium | reverse complement strand
TCGGGATTAAATTGCGCGTCCGAGCGGTCCCAAATAGCGGAAAAATCGATAAAATCATTGGGCATATCGATAAACAGGCGGTGGGCTAATCCGGTTTTTTGTTCTCTGTCGGATGTGTAGCTTTGCGCCACGGCGCCGCCTAAAGCCAGTGTTTTATTTCCCAAAAAGTCGGAGGTTGAATAGAGAAAGTCCATACCGTAAACCGCGTTTTGACGATTAGGCTCAAACTTTCCCACGCCTATTAATCCGATGCTCGATTGCTGCCAGATGTCCTGTTTCCAGCGCAAAGCAGTGTAATTTGTTGTTGGAATGGAGTCCTTTTTTTCGGTTTGAATGCTCATTCCGCCCAGCGTGGAGTTCCCTGTCTTTCCCAGCAAGCGGACGCCTCCCAAAATCGGAATAACCGAGTTGTCGGGAGACAAACCGATGCGGCGGCTGTAAAAGGGTCGGATGCTGTGCCCGAGACCAAAATCAAAATAGTTGCGTCCTTCCAGAAAGAACTCTCTTTTTTCGGGATAGAACAGAGAAAAACGGGTCAGATTAACCTGCATGCGATCCGATTCCACCTGCGCAAAATCCGTGTTAACCGTTAAATTCAGTTTCATGGTGGGAGTGATTAAATAGTTTAAATCGCCGCCCGCATGCCGCACTATCGATTCTGATTCGTCGCTTTTCTTTTCGATTCCCGCGGTTCCGTAAGGCTTAAATTCGATCAGCGTAATGCCGCCGATGCCTTTGATGCCGTACAATTTTCCGGCTCTGGTAACCTGCTCCAGCCGGGAATCGCGCGACCAGCCCTGCCATAAGTCCTGTTCGCGTTTTCTTCGGATGTTGCGTTCAAAATTGACGCCCCAAATCAGTTCGTTCTGCGAGCTGAATTTTAAGGAGGAAAAGGGAATTTTGAATTCGGCAAACCATCCGCTACGGGTGACTTTTGTTTTCACCGTCCACACGCCGTCCCAGGCTCTGTTCACCTGCTGACCGTTGTCCTGAATTAAGGCGTCGAAGCGTGCGGCGTTAGGATTGGTCACGAATAAATAGCCGTTCCGCTTGTCGTTGTAAGTGTCGATTACAATTTTAAAATTATCCTCGGTTGAATAATCAAAATCGCGTTTCATTCTTTGAGCTATCAGCTTTTCAGGATCGGAATCGAAACACCACACTCCGAAATACAGATTTTCGCGGTCGTACAAAACGGCGACTTCGGTGCGTTCCGTCGCGGGCTTGCCTTCGTTTAACTCCCGCTGAGTAAAATTCGAAATGCGAATCGCTTTCTGCCATTGCGGTTCCGAAAGATTACCGTCAATTTTCAACGGCTGTTCAATTTTAAGCGCCTGAATTTCATTCGGCAGGCTGATCTGCGCAAAATTCGGTTTTATTGCCGTAAGTAAAAGCAGCGCCGTTGTTAGTAGAGCCTCCGCCCGTTTCATCGTTTAAGAATCTCCTTATTGGTTGGTATTTAACGTGACAAGTGACAGAGTTACAAGGTCGTGATGCGTAATGCGTGATGAGTTACAAAGTTACAAAGTTACAAGAGCGTAATGCGTAACAAGTGACCAGAAACCAGCGACCAGTAACAAGTGACAAGTAACCAATAACCAGTAACAAGTGACCAGTAACTCTCACCCGCTTAACCCTTAACCCTTATACCCTTATACCCTTATACCTTTATACCTTTATACCTTTACCCGCTTAACGAAGGCTGTTCCGCTTTACCACTTCAAAATCATCGAACGAAGTTTCGGCGTCCGCCTTGGTCCACAGACCCACGCCGCCCGCTTCGGGAAAGGTGTGGTCTTTGACTTGCAGCAGTTCTTTGCCGTTTAAATAGCCCTTCATTTGATCGCCCTGAACGGTGATTTTCAGCTCGTACCATTTGTGAGCCGGCAGTTTAATCCTGGCGCTGGCGAGCATGCGTCGCGCGCCGTCTTTGACGTAATAGATGCGGAAATTATTTTCCAGGGGATTGTAGCGCGAGATGTAATAATTGTCGCTGTCTTTGGCGCGCCAGATGACCCCGCCGCCCTGGTCTTCGATTCCTGAATTTGCTTTGAATTTGACCTTTATTTCTCCGTTCAAAAAACGAATTTGATCCGTCCGGCATAAATTGAACGTTCCGCCAAAAGAATGATTCACCTTTGTCAGGGATAAAACCTTTTTGCCGGAAGGAGCGGTGGTGTCCTCGATTACCTGCCAGGTGGCAAGGGGTCCTTTTTGATTTGTGGCTTCAATCTTCCAGCCTTCGGGCAGCGTACCGGTTTTAAGATTTTCGAACGTTAAGCGGATTGCTCCATCTTTTTGCGGAGCTTTTGTCTGGGCGTACAATCCGAATCCGCTCCAAAAACATAACAGAAAAAAAACGCCTGAAATAAACAATTTTTTAGCCTTCATGATACTTTCTCCTTTAAAGAGACTTCTTTTATTTCAATTGCCTCAAACGGGCATTCATCGACGCATGTCAGACAAAGCGTGCATTGTTCGTGAATAAATAAAGGGAACGCCATCCTGTCGGTCATCAGTATGGCGTCAAAAGAGCACACGTCGGCGCAAATTCCGCAGCCTGTGCATTCGTCCGTCGTTAATTTAAGCCGCGGATTCATTCCTCAATTTCCTTTCCCGATTTTAAGAAGCTCATGCTGCGGACAAATCCCCAGATAAAAATTCCCAATAAAATCGGAAAACAGATGTAAAAAGTAGTCTGGGCTGTTTCCAGACCGTAGGGACTGGAGTTGGAACGAAAATACGATTTCAGAAACGTCCAGAACGGACTGGGATGAATGGAGAGATATTCCCGACCCGGCGCTTCCATGATCAGAGAAAAACCGATCACATTGATTAAATTAGCCCAGAACATTAACCACAGGGCTCTTCTGAAATTCGGGTTGTTCTGCCGGTGCCCTCCGTAAAACAGTCGCAGTATCAGAGCGACGGCAAACAGGATTGTCGCTATGGGAACAAACGGCACGGCGACTTTTATATCCGCCATAATATCCGGATTTAAAACAAAAAAGCCGATGATCACAACGATTACCAGAAAAATATCAGCCAGCAAGACCGTAAAAACGTTCCACAATTCCACGGAAACCCTGAGCGTTAAATATGATTTAAGAGAATTGTAATATCCCTGAATGATGATCAGTCCGAGAGCCAACAGTCCGACGATGATAGAAATATTTAGCAAACTTTGCAGCGTCCAAATTTCCATAGCCTTTGCAATTTCATGGGAAGACATTCTGAAACCTCCTTTTCATGGATCGTGTTCATTCTGTTTTGCGGAATATTTTGTTTCCGATTTATGACGTATTTCCGAATCCGCGCTTATTTTTATTGCCGGAATTGGGAAAGGAAATAATGAAAGAGCTCCCGAATCCCGATTTGCTCTTCACGCTTATTGTTCCGCCCTGAATTTGTACCGTCCAAAGAGCGATAGCCAAACCCAGTCCGCTGCCGCCCATTTCTCGCGACCGTCCTTTGTCAATTCGGTAAAAGCGCTCAAAAATTTTCTCCTGTTCTTCTTCGGGAATGCCCGCTCCCTGATCGGTAACTGTAATGGTTGTGTATTTTTTATTTCGGGCTATTCGAACCGCGATATCCGTTCCCGCTGGTGAATATTTGATGGCGTTGTCGAGGAGATTGAGCAGCGCTTCTTTTAACAACCCCGGATCCGCGCGCAATGTGATATCTTTTTGTCCTTCGGGATGAATGGTTTGATTTTTCTCTTCAGCCAGAGGCTGAATAAATTCAATTGTTTGTTCCACAAAAGGGTAGAGTTGAAAGGCGCGGATATTCGGTTTAAATTTTTCGGAATCGGCGCCGGATAAAAACAGCAGACTATCCACAAGACGCGTTAGCCGCCGGTTTTCTTCCAGGATGCTGCCGATGACGTTGCGGTAATACGACACGTCCTTGTTTTCCTGCAATCCCACTTCTCCGATGCTTCGAATAGCCGTTAAAGGAGTGCGCAGTTCGTGGGCGGCATCGGAGGTGAATTGTTTTAAACGTGTAAACGACTTTTCGATGCGTTCCAACAATTCATTAAACGCCTTAGCCAGATTGCCCAGTTCGTCACTGGGATTGATTACGGGAAGTCGTTCCTGCAGGTTTTCTTCGCTTATTTTGCGTGCCTTTTCCGCCATCTGGTCAACAGGCGCCAAAAGTTTTTTGGTTAAAAAATAACCTCCCAGTCCGGCAATGAGGATGGCGACGGGCAGAGCGAAAAGCATCAACCAGGCAAAGGCTCTTATCTCGTTCCACATCCTGTCTTCAAAATGGATCAGGCGAATGAACAGCCATTTACCCTCGATATTAGTCTTGCCGTACATTACGCGGACGCGGACATCGTTTTCCAGTTTCAGCGAGCGGAAGGAAAAGCCGCCGGTTGCTTTTTCTTTTTCCGAAATCGCGGGAAGGCTTTTGCTTGTGAATGGTCGGCTTTCGTACAGCTTTTTTCCGTCCGTTGACCAGATTTCAAACCAGCGTTCATGAAAATAGGGATCGTCCTCTTCGTCAAGCAGAACCGACCCGTCCGGCGTAACGCGGATCAGATTTTCAAGGATTTCGTAATCTTCGTTCAGGGCGTGATCCAGATTTCGACGTAAATCCAGATACACCAGAGTAATGGATATTCCCGCGTACACAAGAAGAATGAACGTAAGCGCCAGAACATACCACAGGGTCAGACGGGTGCGCACGTTTTTCGGCGTAAAAGGCATCAGGGCGCCTCCTCGGAAAGAATAAAACCCACTCCGCGAATGGTGTGTATCAGTTTTTTGGGGAAGGGATCGTCTATTTTGCGGCGTAGGCGGGCGATGTGCACATCAATCAAATTGTCGAGCGGGGTGGCGCGGTTTGTTTCCCGCCAGACATCGCGGGCTAACATCTCGCGGGAAACAATTTGCCCCTGGTGACGAAGCAGATATTCGAGCAGATCGAATTCTCTGACGGTCAGGGTAATGTTTTGATCCCCCCGCCTCACCTTGCGGGTGACCAGATCCATTTCCAGATTCGCCAGAACCAGACGCAACAACCGTTCGTTTCTTCCGCGCCGCAAAAGCACGCGGATTCGCGCTAACAGTTCCGGAAAGGCAAACGGTTTGATTAAATAATCGTCAGCGCCGCTGTCCAGTCCCACAACGCGATCTTCGACTGTGTCGCGTGCGGTCAGAATCAGGACCGGGAAATTCATCCCTTTTTGGCGAATGGTTTTCAGAATTTCCAGACCGTCCCGCCCGGGCAGCATTAAATCGAGCAGCAGCAGATCGTAACTCTGGGTGCTGAGCAGATAAAAGCCTTCTTCTCCGGAATAGGCGATATCCGCAAGATACCCTTCGTTTGTCAAGCCCTCTTTTAAGGCGTCGGCTACTTTATGCTCGTCTTCGATCACTAAAATACGCATATTGTTTTTCCTCGGTCTTCATTTGAATAATAAAAAATTATTCGGTTTAAACAACATAAATTTCCCTTAAATTTTTGTCAGAATTTGCTAAACGTATTAAAGGTTAAGGGTTAAGGGTTGCAAGTTGCAAGTTGCAGGTTGCAGGTTAACTAGTAACTGGTCACTTGTTACGCATTACGCTCTTGTAACTTTGTAACTTTGTAACTCATCACGCATTACGCATTACGCATCACGACCTTGTAACTCTGTCACTTGTCACTTTTTACCCATCACGCATCACGGCTTTCCGCATTCCGCTTTCTGACAACCTTTTACCTTCATCTTTAATCTTTACTTACATTACTGCTTTCCGCTATTAAAAACTTTTCTCCCGTATGGTACCGGCTTGTCCGGGTTATGGTTTCTGCGCCGTCGTTTTTTTGCTAACGGCGGAGGTTGTATTTTAAAAAAAAGGATTGAAACATGGAATTTTTCAGAAACATTTTTTGCATTTCCTTTTTAGTTAATTTACATTAGAAAGAAACTAACGTGATTTTTAGGGTGAATTCGTTGCCTGTGGTGAAAATAAGCCCGTAATTATTGTTAGATTGTTTTGTCTTTGCAAAATCTATTGCCCGTATCGAAGGGAAGGAGCCATGCGTTTTAATTTGTTTTTTTCTTTTCTTCTTCTCCTGATAATCTTGTTCCGGTTTCCGCAATCCGTCCATGCTCAGGTTACCGGTAAAATCAGCGGTCGCGTGGCAGAAGCTAATACCGGCGACCCCCTGCCCGGCGCTAACGTGCAGATTGTCGGCACCTCCCGCGGAGCGTCCACCGACGCAAACGGCGAATTCTTTATTATTAATCTTTCGCCCGGTTCTTATACCCTCGAATTTTCCATGGTGGGCTATCAGTCTCTGCGCATGGAAGGAGTGCAGGTTTCCGTGAATCGCACCACTTTTGTCGATGCCGAACTCAAAGAAACCGTCCTCCAATCCGAAGAAATTGTGGTAACCGCCAGCCGGATTTCACAGAAAAAAGACCAGACCAGCTCCATCCGTAATGTCTCTTCCGATCAGATAAAGGTGTTGCCCATCGAGAACATGCAGGGCATTATCGGATTGCAGGCGGGCGTTGTCGCCGGACACTTTCGCGGCGGACGCGCCAACGAAGTCTCTTACATGGTGGACGGCTTGCAGGTAAACGAAGCCTTCCGCGGCGAATCGCAGCTAATTGAAGTGGAACCCGAAGCCATCCAGGATCTGGAGGTAATCACCGGAACGTTTAACGCCGAATACGGTCGCGCCATGAGCGGAGTGGTAAACGCCGTTACCAAAGACGGCGGGAACAAGCTGCAGGGACTGGCAATGGTTCAGTTTGGCAACTACCTTACAAGTAACAAGGACGTGTTTATCGGTTTAAAAGACCTCGATTTTAACCGCCTGCAAGATTACAAATTGCAGTTGGGCGGTCCGATCGTTAAAAATCGCCTTACTTTTTTTACCAATTTCCGTTACCGGACGGACAAAAGTTACCTGAACGGCATCTATCGTTTTAATGTGGATGATTCCAGTAATTTCCAGGATCCCGATCCCGCCAACTGGTATTCCGAACACACCGGCGATAATTCGTACGTTCCGCTGAACGACAGCAAAAAAATCAACTGGCTGTCTAAAATTACCGCCAAACTGGGTCAGCGGTTAAAACTTACCTTTTCTTACATGTTTAATAAGGACCAGTGGCAGCAGTACAATCACTTTTACAAATACAATCCGTACGGGCTCGCCGCCTATCATAAAACATCTTCGCTGTATTCGGTAAATGTTAACCATCTGTTTTCGCAATCCGCGTTTTATGAATTCAAGCTTTCGTACCTTGATTCCTATTTCGGACATTATGTTTACGAAAATCCGCAGGACGCGCGTTATGTGAACGATAAATATTCCCGCTACGGCGGATCGGGTTTTTCGACCGGCGACCAGCAAAAGATGCACGAACGGCGCTGGCTGCGCGACCTGAACGCCAAATTTGATCTTACCTGGCAAATCAACAAAAACAACAGCATAAAAACGGGTCTGCTTTTTACCACGCACGATCTGGACAACCGCTATTCCCAAATACGCAATTTGTATTACGGAACCGATCTCGAATATGTTCTTTACCAGCCGGTGATTTATCCGGATTCGTCGATCTATTCGGATATTTACAAGATGAAACCGGTCGAATTTTCGGGTTACATTCAGGACAAAATCGAATACGAAGAGATGGTCATTAATCTCGGCGTCCGTTACGATTACTTTGATCCCAAAGCCTTTTATCCCTCGCAGCGCAGGAATCCGGCTAATCAGTTGGATTTTCCGGATAATCCCGAGAAAATGAGCAAGCTGCTGCCCGCGAAGCCCCAATACCAAATCAGTCCGCGTCTGGGATTAGCCTATCAATTGAGCAATGTGGCTCTGCTGCATTTTAGTTACGGGCACTTTTTTCAGATGCCGCCCCTTTACGCCCTGTACGAAAATCACGCCTTTAGGGTGGCGCCGAAAGATTACCAGACAACGATGGGCAACGCCCGCTTAAAAGCGCAAAAGACCGTGCAGTACGAGGTCGGTTTATGGCAGGAGTTGTCGCCGGGTATGGGTCTGGAGGTTTCGCTTTACTACCGCGATATTTACAGCCTTTTGAGCACAAAAATCATCAGCACTTACAATCAAATCGAGTACGGTCTTTACGCCAATAAGGATTACGGGAACGCCAAGGGTCTGGAAATCAAATTCGATTTCGAACGCGGACCGGTTTCGGTTTATGTGAACTATACCCTGCAATATACCAGAGGCAACGCGGATAACCCAAGGTTTAATTTCGATCGCGCGGGAAACAGCCGCGATCCCATTCCCACGCTCATTCCCATGAGCTGGGATCAACGGCACACGCTTAACGCCACGGCGGGTTATCATCAATCGGATTACGGAATAACGGTAACCGGCTATTACAATTCCGGCACACCCTACACCTGGCTGCCGCAGCCCACGGAACCGCTTGCCAAATTGAATTTGTATCCGAATTTTGCCACCAAGCCCGCCAAAATGCAGGTCGATTTAAATTCCTATTATTTGCTGAAACTATCCGGACGCTACGATCTGAAATTCACGTTGAACGTTTACAATCTTTTTGATCGTCTGAACGAAAACATAGTAAATCCCGAAACCGGTCGGGCGTATTCGGCAATCATCACGGACGTGGAGCGCGCCTCGCATCTCAGCAATTTTAATGATGTGGAGGATCGTTATCGTAATCCCGCCATGTACGACCCGCCGAGGCTTGTTAAGTTTGGCGTGGGCATTACCTTTTAACAAGGGTTAAAAAAGTCAACAAACAATGAAGGTATGATATGCGCATCAGGGTTGTTTTAAGCACATTACTGACCGTTTTGTTTTTCGGCGTTTTGTCGAACGTTTTCGCCCAGGGGCGCCCTTACGACGGACCCGAGGATCCCGCGGGAGACCTTGCCGCCGAACGCGAGGGTTACATGACCGGTAATCGGGTTTTTCTGTATTTCAGGAACACCACCGAATTATCGGATTGGCCGCGTGTGGATGTTTCGCGCTGGCCCAACACGTACGACGGACTGAAAATGCTCGACGGCGTGGCGTTGATGATCGGTGCCAAAGTGTATCTGGAGAACGATTCCATTCCCGTAACCGATCCGGAAGAAATCGAACGGCGCAAGGATGAATTGCAGAATCTCTATTTTCTGCAAACCAGCTATCGCGAAGGCGGCGACTTCGATCCCACGGGAACGGTTGAATGGAAGATGTATCCGGTGTTCGGTTATTTTAACATCAACAGCGAAACTCCGGCTATGAGCAATCGCCCCGAATCGTGGCCCACCGACGGATGGCCCGCGCGCGGTTTTGATAAAAAGTGGTCGGGCGAATGGAACGGACGATTCGGACGCGGGGTTCAGTACGCCGATCTGGAGACCTTTTTTACCGTCAATGACGCTCAGGATCAGGAATATCTGGGCAACGACGACCGCCTTCGTTACTATCCGCGCCGCGTTTATGACGAACAGGGAAAGACCGTTAAAGATGTCCGTATCGGCGATATTAAACCGGACGTTTCCATTCAAAAAGGATTGCCCTGGGGAGGAATAGGCATCCGCGTGGAGACGCGCGGTTTTCAGTGGAACAATCCGCAGGCGCGCGACGCCATCTTTTGGGAATACAACATCAGCAATATTTCGGAATACACTCTTCCCGAGGTGGCGTTCGGTTACTGGGTCGATAATCAAATAGGCAACGACGCCGATGACGAGGTGGCTTATTTTGACACAAAACTGGACATGGCATATTCCTGGGATATCGACGGCGTGGGTTACGGCGGATTGCGCACGGGCATAATGGGTTTTGCCTATCTCGAAAGTCCGGGCTTGCCCTACAACGGAATTGACGACGACGAAGACGGACTTGTTGACGAAAAACGGGACAATCAGGCGCAGACCATTGTGGGTCCCACCGACGGCATCGAAGATCTGGCGGCATTTCTGGAAGCCTACCAGTTAAAAGAGGAAGATTTGCGCGAACACTGGGACGCCGACGAAGATCAGGATTGGCAGGACGGAATTGACGCCAACGGCGACGGTATTTATCAGGAAGACGAATTCGCCGGGGATGACGTGGGATTGGACGGCGTGGGACCGACCGATCTTAATTACACGGGTCCCGACGAGGGGGAAGGTAATCATCGACCCGATTTTGAAGAGGGCATCGGATGCGAACCCAATTTTAACGCCACGGATATTTCGGAATCGGATATGGTCGGTCTGACTTCCTTCAGAATGTTTCCTTCGGGCGGACGCGGCGATTTTCAATGGCGCAACGACGAAGGCATGTGGACTCTGGTCGGAACGCGGCACATAGAACCTTACAACGGTAAAATCGCCAATTTAATCGAAACTTTTGCCTCGGGTCCGTTCCCGCTTTACAAAGGAAGAACCGAACGCATTTCCATGTCCATTCTGCATTCTTACGATCCCCTGGGCGGATTAAATTCGGATACGCACGACGCCCCGGCTCTGTTTCAGAAAAAACGCATTGTGCAAATCATTTATGAAGCCGATTACCGTTTTGCTCAACCGCCGAGCATGCCTACGCTCAAGGCAATCCCCGGCGACGGTCAGGTGGTTCTTGTCTGGGACGACGTGGCGGATACCCAGACGCGCGAACCACTGCTCAAAAACAGCAACGACTTTGAAGGCTACAAAGTTTACAAAGCAACGGACAAAAAGTTTTCCGACGCCGAGGTGATTTTAGACGGCTACGGCAATCCTCTGCACAAACTGCCGATCTTCCAGTGCGATTTGATCGACGGCATCAAAGGGTTTTCGGATTTCGGTCTGATCAACGGCGTGGGCTACAATCTGGGTTACGATAACGGACTTGTGCATCACTTTGTGGACAAAGACGTTCAAAACGGCGTCACCTATTATTACGCGGTTGTCGCTTACGATCGCGGAATTCCCGAAGTGGCAAGCGGAATCGCTCCCTCGGAAAACAATGTAATCGTCGATCTGGATGAAGCCGAAAATATCCGTTTCGTCAGTAAAAATGTGCAGGTTGTCACGCCGCGTCAGTACGCCGCGGGCTTTAAAAATCCGCAGCTTAATATTACCAACGAAAATCCGACTTACGGCTCGAATGTCGTGATTCCGGAAATTATTGCAACGACCTACACAAAACCCGGACATACCTACAAGGTTAAATTCGGCGTGGATACGCTGTCGTCCAGCAAAACCGTTGATTACGGGCTGATTTATCGCAATACCTCCTTTTTTGTTTACGATCAAACGCTTGGCGATAGTCTGGTCTATTCCGAAACTCCGGATCATTTCGCCAACCAGAATTTCGATTGGGATCAGTTGCACAATGTTTTTGAACTGCACACGGGAGATTATTTATTTACTGATTTAATCGACGGAGTCCGCCTGAAGATTCTGGTACCCGTAAAAGTGGCTGAACTGGACGAAGAGAATTCGGGCTGGCTGGACGATAAACAAATACCGATCCGCATTACTCAGCCGCAAAATTCCGGACAGCGTTTCTTCCCGGACGACTACAACATCATCTTTACAGGCGATGATTCCGTTTATGTGGGAAAAGTTAAAATCGCCAATATGACGGATGAATATAACCGGAAAATAAAGAAAAAATATTTGCTGCTTCATCAGGCGTTCAACTTTTTTGTTCTCAACCAAACCCGTAACGACACAATGGAAATGGTGGTTCAGGACATGAATGAAAACGGAGAATTTGATATTCTGGAAGATCGGATTTTGGTCGGTCCTATCGGGAACAAAGGATTTTTCAAGGGCTTATGGGGCGGTCTGGCTTTTATCATCGACTTTAATGAATTGGAATCGGAAGATGAACTGCCGCAAACCGGAGACGTTTACCGCGTGACCTTTAAGCGTCCGTTTTTAGCGACCGATTCGCTGACTTACACAATCAATTCCGGAACGGATTTGGATGCCAAACAATTTGAAGACGATTTTCAAAAGATAAAAGTCGTTCCCAATCCCTATATCGCGACCAACGCCATGGAGTCCGCGCTTTCCAATCCTTATTTAAATCAGCCGAGACGCCTGATGTTTACGCACATTCCGGCTAAATGCGAGATTAAAATATTTACGGTGAGCGGCGTGCTGGTCAAAACAATTCAGGTTGATAACGAACCGGCAAACGGCATTGTGCACTGGAATCTGCGCAGCAGGGAGGGATTGGACATTGCCGCGGGAATGTACGTGTATCGCGTAAAATCGTTTGAAACCGGAAAGGTAAAAATCGGAAAATTCGCGGTAATAAAGTGACGGACAGAGCGCGCAATTATGGCGAGAATCAAAAAGTATTACGATAACAACTCTCTTCGGGGGAGATTTTACATGCTGCACAAAAATATCGGAATTTTATTCATCGTTTTAATTTTGAGTTTTTCCGTATCGTTCGCTCAAAAGCCCTATCGTGTGGGCACAACTGCGGCGAACTTTTTGGAAATCGGATACGGAACAGCCGGAAACGCCATGGGCGACGCCTATGTGAGTTTGGTTGACGATATTTCGGCGCTGTACTGGAATCCCGCCGGCATGGCAGCCATTCAAGGCAATGAAGTCATGCTTTTTCGTCAACCCTGGATTGCCGACATCTCTTCCAACTTTTTAGGATTGGGAATAAGGCTGCCGCGGGGATTCGGGATTATCGGGCTGGGTTTGGTCAATGTTTCGTACGGAGAAATCGAAGTTACCAACCTCAACGCGCAGGAGGGAACGGGCGAACATTACAACGCCAGCGAATATGCGCTTTCTTTGGCTTACGCCCGCAATTTAACCAATTGGTTCTCGTTCGGAGCGTCGGCAAAGTACATCTATTCCAAAATCTGGTATCTGGACGCCAAAGCCTTTGCTCTTGATCTTGGCGTGATTATCCGTACCAAGTTTTTCTCCGTTACCGGTAAACGCGCGGACGGAGCGCGTATCGGCATGAGCATTTCTAACTACGGCAATCGCATGAAATACGACGGCATTAATTTGCTGACCGCGGTGGATATTTTACCGGATAAAAACGGCAATTACAAAGACGTTCCCGCTAAATTCAGTTTGCAAGCCTGGGAGCTGCCGCTGATTTTTCGTATCGGAATGGCGGTAACGCCTTTGATTCTGGGCAATCAGCGGATCGTTATTGCCGCAGACGCGCTTCACACCAACAATAACAGCGAATCCGTGAATATCGGCGCGCAATATCAATTTGACGTTCCGCAAACCGGTAGTCTGTTTTTACGGGCGGGATACAAGGCTTTGTTTATGGAAGCCTCGCAATACGGATTGAGTTTAGGCGCCGGTTTAAGAATACGCTTTGTGAAAAGCAAGCCCCTGTTCATCGACTATGCTTTCAGAAATGTCGGAGAATTGGGAAAAACACATTCGTATTCGATCCGGATAATATTTTAAAAATCCATCTCAAAAACCCTCCTAAAGATGGATCGGAGAACAGGGAGGTTCTCCTATTTAAAAAATTTAACCGTTTTTTTGTAGGGGCGATGCATTTTCACGCAATTTTTTTGATCTTTTGAGATATTTTCATCTGAATGCATTGCTCTATATGTAGAATTTGTTTTGAATGCCCACAATTTTTACATCGGAATGAATCACCCCGACGATTACCGATATGGATTTTCGTTATCCAATGCCCATTGCAATGGATTGTTGGTAATATATTCGCGAATACGGTTTAAATCATTTTCATTGCGGATAATATGTTCCCAAAAATTGCGTTGCCATAATTTTAAACCTGGTGTTTTACGGATCCGGTTTATTTTTCGTGTTGTCACCGATTGAAAATTTTGCATGATGGCTGACAATGATCCGGGTTTGGTACCGTGCGGGCGCAGGGGCGATGCATTCTCGCGCAATTTTTTTTGCTCTTTTGAGATATTTTCCTCTGAATGCATCGCCCCTACCGATTCCACAATAAAAATAATCCCATGTAAATGATTGGGCATGATTTGATAAACATCCAATTTTATGTGTTTAAAATGCACCGGCAATTTTTGCCAATGATATTCAATAATCCTACCGAATGTATTCAACGCCATGTTGCCATCAATAATATTGCCAAATAAACATTCCCTGTATTGCGTTACGATTGTAACGTAATATCCGCCTTGTTGGGAATAATCATATCCTTTTAATCGAATTGAACGGCGGTGATGTTTTTGTGGGTCGAATATCATATTCTATTTATATCCTCAATGTTTCAGGAGTTGAAATTCTATGATTTTATTTTTTTAATTTTTCTACTGCTTGTTCTATCCAAATTATTTTCATTTTTTGTATCGATCAATTTGTCGTTGTCTTTCTTGTTTGTGTGTAAAATATTTTCTTTCTGCTATTTTTTATCACCTATCCGAATTTCTTGGAGAAGTTCAAGCTTTACGATAAAGGCTTGATAGGCAGCAACATCTAACCCCTAAACCTCGCAGTCAGCAAAATAACTAAAACAGTGCGAGGAATCCGAAAAAAACAGCTTCACCGCCGAGCCAGACACAGGTGTTAAATATCCAGCTCGAGTTAACGAAATTTGGCAGTTTGTTATTACGCCTGCTCGATGTTTGATACATTATTTATGAAATCGGGAATCGTAATAATTTTTCGCATAACGCTAACCCTTTTGTTATTTTGATTCGGAAATATTTTACAAAATAATCCTTGCCCTATATCTTAGTTTGACTTCCCGGTCGCGTTTTACCGGTATATCGAAACGGAGCGTGTGAATGTCTTCTTTAACATAAGGATGTGTGCTGCTGATAATTTCCCAGTCGTATCCCACCGGTTCGATCAATGTAACCGTAATGTCGGTTTTTTTGTGATTGCGCAGATTAATTTCCCATTCGGTTTCAATGGTATCGGGGGAAACCTCTTTAAAGTATGTTTGTTTTCTTTCTGCAATAATATCAAAGGCTTTACCTACCTTTATGCGAATATCTTCGTCTCTGGGCGTATGGGGAATGTCGTCCTCGCCGATGAATTGCAGACTGCCCCGGGAATCTTTTTTGTAAACGCGGATGACGCCCGCCGGAAAGGGCATTCCCAAATGATTTTGCGAAGAATTTTTAAATATCAGAAAGGTGTTAACGTCTAATTTGGGAATCTTTTCTTCATAAGCGGACGTAAAGTAACCCTGAGCGCCGTAAATAAAGTATTCCTTTTTGATTTTGAATCCGTTTGCTTCCAATAATTGAATTTGTCTGGTTTGATTGTCTTTGATGGTCGTTTTTCGTTGCAGGTCGTAAATATGGTATTCAAAAAATTCTTTTTCTTTAAATTGGGATTTCCTTGCCCTGGAGTATCGTCCTTTAAAAATGTAATCTTCTCTTTCGGCTCGATTTACTTCGCCGGCAATTAATTTTAATTTGGCGTTTCGGTAGGTCGCTCCGCTTGTGTTTTCAACAGTCACCCAGCCGGTTATTTCGGCTTGCGTGTCGTTTTTGTTCAAAATCAGCACGTAATCGGCGTTCCAGTTTAAGCTTTTCGTCAGGTACGAAACTTCAATTGTATGGGATTTTTGAGAATCATTCCTGTACAGCCAGGTCAGGGTGGGGCGGGCGATTAAATCTTCCGGGATTTTAGGAAGAATGATCTCGCCCGGGTATCCGAGATAGATTTCGCCGTTGATTTTAAAAATCAGATTTCCGTCATTGTTGCTGATCAGAAGAGCCTTGACGAATTCCTGCTTTCCCAGATATTCGTTTCGATCCAAAATTTTTACCTCTTTACCAACATATTTTTTTAGTAATTTGAATCGACTGATCAGATCATATTCGTAATTTTGCTCGAGCACTTCGAACTCATCGGGTCTGTTCAGAGATTTAACATGTACGGTAGCCGGTAAAATATATGCGGCGACGTCCATAAAGCGCAGTTCTCCCTCGCCTTTGGGCAGGGTGATTTCACGAACGTCTTTGATCAGACCGAGATTGTTGTTGTAAACGGTGACCTCGATATTTATTTGATTTTCCGCCGCGCTTTTTAAAACAACATTCCCGCCGTTCAGGCTTAAACAAAACGCCAGGGTAAACAACAGTGAAAAAAGATAAAAAGATGTCATGTTTTTTTCTCCTCTTTTAAAATTTGTAAAACGAACGCCGGAAACGGGAAGGTATTGATCTCCCGCTTTTCACGGCGCATTATCCGCTAAACAAAACGCCGCGGTTGATAAAAATTGTTATCAATGAACTTCTGCCCTGTTTTGCTTGAAAGCCCTAAAAAGACAATCGATATTATCGTTTTAGTCTGCGGCGGAAGAAAATAAACAGAAGGAGTAGGATCGGAAAAGAGAAAATTTGCGTGAAACCGGATAAATAAGTTTCGGCGGAATTACGTTTTATTTTTTAAGGCTCAGGTAAAACCAATCATATTTAATTCCTTTGGTTATGCGCAAACCCACGTAAACAGATTTTGTTATTAATATAAGAATTCGATTTGAAAAAACAAGAGTGCAGCCGTCCCCCCGTGATATTAAAGAATACACGACAGTAGGCAATGCCGGGTTTAGAGGTTTAGCAGTAATTAATAATGAACAATGAATAATGGGTCATTGATATTTAATCCATTGTCGTTAAAATTGTTAAGCGACGATGATTACCGGTCACTTGTCACGGATTTATGATTGACGATTTACGATTTTGGTTTAGAAGTTTAGCGGTTAGATTGTTAAGAGGCAAAGATTGCCGTTTACCTGCAACTTGGAACCTGCAACCTGCAACTCGTCACTTTTCGTTAAGCGTTAAGGGTGTAAGCGTTAATCGGGTGAGAGATACTGGTAACTCGTCACTTGTTACTCGTTACTATATCACTTGTCGCTTTAATCTTTAATCTTGAAAGAACTTTAATCTTTTTTATTTTTCTTACCAGTCACTTGTCACTTTATGCCGTACTTCTTGAAATGATTTTAGAACGGATTAGTAAAATAATGCTAATAAACCCGGTTGAAAAGTCTGAATCCCGCGGCGACGATTTTTTCTTTAATTGTCAAAGGCTCTGCGGGATCGCTGCGCAATTCCCAATCGGTTTCAAAAATTTCACGGAACTTTTCGAATACGGGCTGACTTTTAATGAAAATACAACTTTCCGAATTAGCGGTGAAGCTGGCGTAAGTCCAGTTTGCGGAACCAACCACAATTTCATCGTCATCAAACAGAACAAGCTTTAGATGCATTTCCTGACCGGCTTCACAACGAAAAATTCGAACGGGGATTTTTGCATTTAGTAATTTTTGAACGATCGCCTTATTGGGAAAACCGCCCAAATCAAATTCAAGCGGTAAACGATTCGCATCCAGCAACACTTTGATTTCCACTCCGCGTTTATAGGCGTTGATGAGTTCGGCGATTAGCTGTGGGTCGCTGAGAAGGTACATTTCCAGCCAAATCCTTTTCTTGGCGTTTTTTATTTTGGATAGCAGAAATTCCTTTGTGTTTTCAAGATAAGGCATGGTTACAAGGAATTTAACAATAGCGGTCTGTCCGGAATTTAATAAATTGGAATTTTTTACCTGATTTTCAGGCGCTGCGGGAGAAAGGCTGCTTCCCGTTGCCAGCTTCCAGTTTTGTTCAAATACTTTTTTCATTTCCAAAACAACTGGTCCCCGCACCGCTATCATTACGTCGTGATTTTTTTCGGTAATACTTGCGAAATTCATTCCCCCCAAAACAGCGCAGGCGTCGTCGATGATTAAAAGTTTATTGTGCGCCATTTTCAAGGCAAATTTCGGCTTGAAAAGATGCAACGGAAAATCGGCGACTCGAATGGAATTATTCGTTTTCAAATCTCGATAAAAAGTTTTGTAAGATACCGCCCGGGTTTTAAGTCCCACGGAGTGCAATAAACTCATAATTTTCCGGTAAGCTTCGAGACTCGACGGCGGATGGTAGAGGAGTATGACTCTAATCCCTTCCGCGGCTTTATTGCGCAGGAGACGGATAACCTTTTCTCCGATCTTTCCTTCCAGAAGGTACATCTCCAGATCAATAGACCGTTCC
>JAJRSN010000339.1 GCA_024278715.1 Calditrichota bacterium | reverse complement strand
TATTTTCGATAAAAACATCGGAGATTCCGACGCCTTTCCCACGGCTGAACAGGCTAAAACGGCATTCCATAACGCCCGCTTCAATAACGATCAAACGGGAAATATTGGCGTTGGTACGGGAGCAAGCGTCGGCAAATGGGCGGGCATTGAGCATGCGATGAAATCTGGAGTGGGAATCGGCAGAATCAAATATCTTTCGGCTGATCTGATGGTTTTTACTGCTGTAAACGCTGTCGGAGATATTATCAATAAAAAGGGAGAGATCATCGCCGGAGCGGCGGATTCAAACGGAAATTTTTTAGCGGAAGCCGATTTCAAAAAACGCTGGCAAACGCCGAAGACGGGAATGAATCAAAATACGATTCTCAGTGTCGTAATAACCAATGTAAAGTTGACTAAAACACAAGCCTTTTATCTGGCGCAGCGCGTCCATCTGGCAATAGCCAAACACGTTGAGCCTTCACACACAAGTTCCGACGGAGATGTTGCTTTTGTTTTAAGTATCCCGGAAATTGACTTTTCTGTCGATTTAACGGCTTCTCTTTTAATCGAAGCCGTGGGAGAATCCATTGAAAGCGGTGTGCGCTCCTGCGAGGGAATACACGGACTTTTGGGATATAAAGAATTAAGAGGTAAGCAATGATAGCCGAATTTCGACAAGCTTTTGCTTTGATTAACTTTCAGGTTTTTTTATTTAGCATGGTCTTATTTTTCATCGGTTATACTTTGGCGCCCATGATCTATTTTAAAAATATTAAAACTCTTTTAGCCTATCCGCTATGGATTGCGCGCAAACTGGATAAACTCGCGAATAAAGAATGGAAATTCGTTCTGTTGTTTCTTTTTATCTTTGGCATAAACGCCTTTTCTCTTTTTGTCGATTTGTTGTCCGGTAAAGTGCCAGGATTACCGTTTATTTTTGCAATTTGGACCGGACTGAATATCGGGGTTGTCACCTATCATTCCCTTGAAGGCAAATTTTATTACGCCTCTCTTTTTAATCCCGTTGCTCTTTTTGAATTGCCAGCCGCTTTTATCGCCTTTGCTTTGGCTATTCAATACAATTTCGTTTTGCTTAATTACTCTGTTCTGGGCAAGCTGCCAAGCGACTTTAATTTGTATTTCAACAGCTTTGTTTATGTGGTTCTGCCTTTGCTGTTAATCGCCGGAATCATCGAAACCTTTGCCATAAAGATGGCGCAAAAAATCGAAAAAGCCGAGAAAGAAGCCAAAAAGGACCATTCCTCGGACAAAAAAGAACCTTAATTTTTGCAGCGTTCCAAAATCAAACCGCTTAAACGATTATCCCGAAAGATTTCAGCTCTTCTTTTAACCGAGCCGCGTTTTCGAAAACAATCGCCTGCATTCCCGTGCGACGCGCTCCCTCGACATTAACGGGTCGATCATCAATAAACAGACATTGTTCGGGAAGATAGCCCACGTTTTGCGCGGCTTTGCGAAAACAAATCGCATCCGGTTTAAGCGCTCCGATTTCAAAAGAAAGGGTCGGTTTTTCGATAAGCCGCAAAAACGGGAAATTTTTCAAACAATAATTCCAGTGCAAAACGTCCGTATCCGATAAAATCCCGACCGGAAGTTTTTGTTTGACTTTTAAGAATAGTTCTTCCATGCCCTCAACGGGTTCAAAAATATCGCACCACTTTTGCGCAAACGCCTCATAGTCTAAATTTAAATCGAACTGTTTATTGAAAGCCCGATAAAATTCTTTTGCCGAAATCCGTCCCGCGTTAAATTTGCGGAACAATTCATTCTGAAAGGCTTTTCCTAAAATTTTTTCGGCGTCGCGCGTATCCGAATCAATGCCGAAGAACTTCAATGTTTGCGGATTGAACTTAACATCGATTATTACTCGCCCCAGATCAAAAATGACAGCTTTTATTGTGTTCATAAACATTCCCTGTTTTTTTATTTGCAAAAACAAACGACAAATAGAGAAAATGCGCGGTGATTTTAACGGTTAGAAAAATCGGGGACATTCTCTTTTATAATTGTATTTTTTCGGATATTTTAAGACAATCTGAAATGAATTTTAAACTGCACATATTTATCTTTTTCGTGGATCACCTTAAAATCCGCCGAATAACTTTCTAACACGTCCTTAACGTTTTCGCTGACCGGCGGCAATTCCGCGGCGTCTGTGTAAACCAGCATTGAAACCAGATACTGATCGTGCATTAAATCCAGACTTACCTCGAGAGGGCGAGCCGAAACGGATTTTAAATAATTTAAAAAATAATTAAAAATTTTAACCAGAGGTTTGGGATCTTCGACCTGAAGCACGCATCCTTCATCCAAAATCAGATTTGCGTCCAATTCCTTTTGTTCGACAATGTAACGTAAAAGCTGCTTTAAATCGAGTATGATTAAATCCGGCATAACACCTCCAGGGAAGATTTTACATTTTAATATATTTGAAAATAGTCAATAAATGACCACAAAAAAAGTTTATTGAAAATTTTATTTCTTTCCCTTATTCACCGGAATCAAATCGGGGAAAGCTCAAAGTAAAATTTGTACCCTCTCCTTCCACCGAATCAACCTGAAAATGACCGCCTAACATTCGAACCATCTTCTTTACAAGAGTAAGACTTTTTAAGCTGGAATCAAAATTTTCCGAACTTGTGGGAATATAATCGAAAAGAGACCTTAACAATGATTTCGCCACTCCTCTGCCGTTATCTTTTAACGAAATTATTATCTGATCGTCTTTTAACGAATTGACTATTCTGATAATGGGTTTTCGGGAAGTTTCTCGATGCTCAACGGAAAACACCAATAATTTGGCTAAGATTTCAAAAAGCACATCCGGATCGCTTTTAATAAATTGGTTCTCAAGATAAACATGAGTCTTGGTTTGAGTGTCTTTTAATCTTTTTTCAAACCTGGAAAAAAGTTTTTCGAGCAAAGAATTTAAATCGACTTTTTGAAAGGTAATCGCCCGGTTATCCAACTGAAAGTATCCCATGTACAAATCTATCATCGATCTGAATCTGTTGTGAATCTCTTCATACTGCCGAATAAAAACGCGGCATTTATCCGAATCGATGTTTTCCTCATTCTCCGACAGACTTTTTTTAAGATTATAAAGAGATTCGCTGTGTTTTTGAAACATGGGGAAGAGTTGATCTTTGATAATATCGATATCTTCCCGCAGAAAATCGATCATCTTTGTTTGATAATTTATCAATTGTTTAAGCTTTTTAATGTTTTGAGTAGCTTCAATTTGCTCCGTGATATCTTCGACATGCATCAAAACGGAGTCGGGAGCTACATAAGCCAACTTGACGGAAAGGTAGTTTTTTTGATTATCGGATTGATTTATGGTTTCAATTTGAGTTTCCATTGAAATTTCATTTTCGTAACATTCCAAAAGGAGCTCGGGCATTTGAGGCAGCTCTTTATAAATCTCGCTTGCTTTTTGCCCCAAATACTCGCCGATCTTTCCGTAGGTAGCCGCCATTGCCATATCATTGTAATCAACCAGAATAAAATCATTGCGGCTTTTTTGCCAGGTATAGGTGGGAATCGGAATACTGTCGTATTGCGCCCTGAGACGATGTTCTCTCTTCTTTAATTCAGCCATTTGACCTAAGGTCTGCTGTTCGAGCGCGATAACCTTTTCCCGCAACTGATCCATTAAATTGGTTTGCTGCAAAATAAAGCTCATTCTGCCGGCGATTTGCAAAAGCAACTCTTCGTACGATTCCGACACCTTGTACGGCTCTTTAAAGTAAAGGCTTAATGAACCGATAACTTTTTTTTCCCTTTTCAGAGGAACAATGATTCCCGCGTTCAAGCCCTGCTTTAAAAGCAATGAAGCGATTCTGACCCCCGATTTGTACGGCTTTAAATCATCGACATAAACGATTTTTCCTTTTGTGATTTCATCGTAGCGCAAAAGATTTTGTAAGGGAATGACATTATCCGCCCGATACAAAATCTGTTTCTCAAATTTAGCCGTGAGCACCTTCGCAAATTCTTTTTCCGGCTCGTACAACAGCACCAAACCCGCTTCAAAGGGGATAATCTTTTTCACATAATTCAAAACAATATTACAAATCTGTTCTGGCGAATGGGCGGAATGCAAATCCTGATCGATATCGAGAAGAGTTTTTAAATGAAAATTTTGAAGCTCCAATTCCTTTTCAGCATTATACCGGGCGGTGACGTCAATTCCTATAGCCCAGCTTTTCCAGCCGGAAACGGAGTACATATCAGAAAGATTGGACCATGAAATTATCTTTTTACTCCCGTCCTTTGCCTGAATAGTTATTTCCCAATTGCGAAAGTTGTCCCCTTTTTTTGCCCACTGATCAAAAATTTTATCCCTGTATTCGGGGTCGGGATAAAGAATTTCCATACCCTTCGGATTTCCGACGATCTCTTCCGCTTTATACCCGGTTACCCGTTCACACTCGTGGTTCCAGAAAACAAGCGTATTGTTCTCATCAAAAGCATCCACCAGAACAGGCATGTTTTGAACCATTATTTTAAAACGTTCCTGTTGTTCGATTAATTGTTGTTCCCGCTTCAGTTTTTGTATTTTGTTTAACAGACAGGGAAGACGGTTAATCAATTTTAAGGGTAAAAATTCGACCATTTCCAGATCAAGCGCCAGATCCTCGTTCAAATCATTAGCGTTATTGCAATAAATAATCAGATGAGGTTTTGCGTTTGATTTTTCAGCGGGATTGAAAATTGACAAATCAAGTTGTTTTAAACTTAAAATACTGCAAATGATAACATCCGGCGAAAAAGTTCCCATTAAATTCTGAAAACTTTCCGCAGAATCGGTCGCTTTGACTTTATGGTTCTGTTTATCGGCTTTTAAAACGTCCTTGATTTGACGTACTTTTTGACGATCCTTCTCAAAAATCAAGATGCCTATTGACATGAATTCCATCCTTGTAATTTGACGATATTAAAGAAATTAATTTAACCTGCGCCCATATTCAAAAAAAAGTTGCCCTTTTCTTAGCTTTAACCGCCATAAATGCGAATATTTTTTCTGGAAATACCGAAATTGACGGATTATATTAAATTTAAAAGCGACGAACCGGTTAAACGTTAAAACGACATTCCTGAAAATCTTACAAGAATAACAGGTAATTTAACGGGATTGCTTTTTAAGCCTAATTTTCCGATGAGTAATTGGGATCAAAAGTATGTTATCCGCCTGGTCAAACATAATTAACGGAAATTCATTCGATCTCAATAAGGCGCGTGAGATTCAATCTCAAATAACCGGGTCGGTTAAAATCGAAAAATGCCCTCCCGTCAAACGCATTGCCGGCGCGGACGCCGCCTACGATATTGATAAGCGGGTCGTAGTCGGCGCCGTGGTTGTAACGGAATTGCCGAATCTGAATATTATCGACTCGGCTTACGCTGCGGAAAATATTGCCATTCCCTACATTCCGGGTTATCTGGCGTTTCGCGAATTACCGGCAATTATTCATGCGTTAAACAAATTGAACGCCGCTTTTGATTTGCTTATGTGCGACGGACACGGCATCGCTCATCCGCGGCGCTGCGGAATAGCCACTCATTTAGGCGTTATGCTAAACATTCCTTCTATCGGAGTCGCAAAAAAACGATTAATCGGAAGTCAACTTAAAAACATCTCACGAAAAGGAGACCGGGCTGAATTGGAAGATCACGGCGAAATTGTAGGAGCCGTTGTTTGTACCCGTGAAGGCGTTAAACCCGTGTTTGTTTCCGTGGGCAATAAGATCACTTTAAATCAAGCCGTCGAAGTTGTCATGCAATCGGTGACGCGCTATCGATTTCCGGAGCCGATTCGCCAGGCGCATATTCTCGCAGGAAGGCAGCTTCGCCTGCATCGGAAAAATTGATTTCCGGTAAAACGAACAACATGTAATGAGTTTAAAATAACCGGGAAAAGGATCTTTTTTAACCGACGCCGGTTTGAGTAACCAATGGGAAGGTCGAAAAATGGGCTGTTCAAAAACAAGAAATAAATTTTTAAAAATTTCGTTCTAAATATCTAATTGAAATAAAACAAAGAAGGATAGAAAATGAGTCAAATAAATTCGACAGACGAAGAGCTTGAACTCAGAGAGTGGTTAGAATCGTTAGATTACGTCCTGGAGCACGGCGGACCCGAACGCGTTAAAAAGTTGATGCACGAGCTGCAACAGCGCGTGTATTCGTCGGGTGTGCGTCTGCCGTTTACCGCAAACACTCCTTACATCAATACAATTCCGGCGGAAGAACAGCCGCCTTATCCCGGAAGCCGCGAAATCGAACGGCGCATCAAAAGCATTACCCGCTGGAACGCCATGGCGATGGTGGTTCGCGCCAACCGCAATGAAAACGGAATAGGCGGGCACATTTCCACCTACGCCTCG
>JAJRSN010000338.1 GCA_024278715.1 Calditrichota bacterium | reverse complement strand
TTTGGGCGACGGTTTTTCCGGTTTTCGGGTTGATTTTTACTTCGGTGCGCGTAAGCAGGGCGTTATCGGGTATTACAATTGTATTTACCTTCTCGCTCAATTTTATTTTGAAAAGTCCGTACATACCTGAAGTAAGTCTGTTTTGTTTATTTTCGAAGATCACTTCGGTGGTCACAGTACGACTTTGAGGATCGATAGCCGGATCGATTTTAACGATTTTGCCTTTGAATTGCTCTGCGGGCAATACGGGAAACGTTCCGATTACATCCTGATTGATTTTAAGTTGATTGTAATAGACGTCCGGAACATAAAGCCGGGCTTTCATAAATTCGGGATTGATAATTTTAGCCACCGGCTGCCCTACGGGAATCATTTGCCCAACATCAAAATAGATGCTGCCCACTATTCCCGAAAACGGAGCTTTAATAAAGCTATTCTCATATCGTTCTCTTGCCTGGGCGTACGCCGCTTCCATTTGTTCGACAGCCGCCTCAGCTTCACGCATGCCGGTTTTTATTTGCTCCCATTGCTGGTCGCTAATAGCCTTTTCCTTAAATAGTCTTTGATATCGTTGATAATCCTGCTTAACGCTTTCGTATCGGGCGCGAGCAGATTTTAAAGCCGCTTCCGCCTGATTTTTTCCTTGTTTCAAAAGACGATTATCCAGACGTGCAATGACTTCGTCCATCTTAACCCTGCTTCCGACGGGCTTTAATATTTCGAGCAATCTTTCGGAAGTTTTGCTTATAACCAGTGCATCGCGTTCCGCTTCAAGATTGCCTGTAATTTCAGTGTAGGTGGCAATTGAATCCGGCTTCACTTTTAAAACAGTCACCGGAACAATTTTTTCCGGATTCTTTTCCGTATTCGATTTACATCCGACCAACCAAAGAAGTAAGCCGAGACTAATGACGGCAAATCGTTTCATATCTATTCTCCTGATTTATCTGTTTTTTTGCAATTGTTTAGCGGAAAATCAATGCCTTTCCGATTTCGGTTTTCTTTCCGAAACAGGGTCACATTTCTTTCGGTTAACAAAAACGATTACCAGCAGTAAACTTTTTCCCTATTTTCTCTTTACTTAACTTGTTTCTTTCAATTTTCCCAAATCGTATCCAGCTTTCCTATGGCTTTAAGCAGCCGTAATTGCGAAATATTGTAATCAAACATTCCGCGACGATATCTGGCTTCGCTATTGGTAAACGAAAGCTGCGCGTTCAGAACTTCGACCTGGGTGCTCAACCCTTCTTTGTAGGTTAAATTCGCCAGACGCAGGGTTTCTCCGGCTTCTTTGAACGCCTGCTTTAGAGTAACGAGATTCTGCGCGGCTTCCCGATAAGCGTTAAACCTGTTATTGACCTCTAACAAAACGGCTTTTTTTAGCTGTTCTGTTTGTAAGGAGATTTTTTTATTTTGAATGAAGGCTTGCTGCAAATCGAGAATACGTTTACCGCCTTCGAACAGCGGAAATTGAAGAATAACGGACGCCGATTTTATTCTGGAGTAATCGTCCCAGGTTACATTCCGGTTCTGAAGGAGCGCCTGATGCTGCACTCCTGCGCTGACAATAATCTGCGGCAGAAATCTTGAGCCGGCAATCAGCTTTTGATTTTGCGCTATCTGTTTCTGAAATTGCAGGCTCTTTAAATCGGTTCTGTTTGCCAGCGCCAGATCCTGTAATTCTTTTAACGTGCTTTTAGCAAATTCCTTTAAAAAATCTTTGCGACTCAAAGTATCGAGCACAACCACAGAATCTTCCGCGTTCAAATTCAAAATAAATTTCAGATTTTCCACAGCCATTTTGCGGGCGTTCAAAGCGGAAGTTAAGTTAGGTTTGCTTTCGGAAAAACGGGTTTTCGCCCGCAGCAAATCAAGCCGGGACGCGCTTCCTTCGTTGTAGAATTTTTCGACCTGTTCATAATTTGCCTTAGCCGCCTCAAACGCTTTTTGATTGACGACGACCAGATCATTCGTTAAAATCACCTGAAAATAGGCTTCGACCGACTTGAGAACCACCTCTTCTTCTTTGCCTTTTAATAACTGGGCTAACGATCTTTTGCTGTTTCGTTGAATGTTCCGGTTAGCAAAACGCATTCCGCCCAGAAAAACCGGAAATTGCAGTTGCAGCGAATGCGTAAAATCGTATTTTGTGCCGACGCGGAAACTTCTGCCCATAAATACAAATACCGGCAATTCCAAATTATTGACCGCCCGAAAGCTGTAGTCAACTGTCGGTAAAAAATCTGCCATTGCCTTCCACTCGTTTAACTTTTGAATGCGGTAATCCTGATTCATAATGCGAATATCCAAATTCTCTTTGCGGCTGATGTCAACCACCTGATTCCAGGTCAACGAAATAATATCTCCGGCTGGCGCGGACGAAATCAGCCCTAAAAATATTAGCAGGAAGTAAAATCGTTTCATGAATTTCCTCCGTTCGCTGGATTTACAAAAAAACGGCTCTTCCAGAACAGGAACATTTTCTCCAGATTTTCATCCGAAAATACCCGTTCATCCTTAAAAACAATTTTCCGGATGGTAAGATGATTTAATGTTCCTATCAGGGCGTCCATTAACAACTCGATATCTTCGTCGGGACGAACATAACCCTGCTTCCGTCCTTCTTCCAGAACACTACGAAATTTACCCGATAAAAGTTGTAGGTGTTTTAACAATTCCAGTTTAACCTTTTCCGGAATGGAAAAGAAATGCATCATTCCGTGAAAATAAAAAAATTGCGGATAATGTTCGATGAAGTATTTACGCGCCCAGATGGTGCCTTTGATTTTTTCCAGAAAATCGTTTTTGGAATCGACAAACTCGCCGAAAATTTGTTCTCCCACCTCACCCGTAAACCGAATCGTTTCCAACAACAAGCTCTCTTTATCGCGAAAATAGTAGTAAAGCGTGGGCTTTTGCACGCCAACAGCTTCACAAATCTGGCGGATGGACACGCGATCGTAACCAAAGCGCGCAAAAAGATCGGTTGCCGTTAAAAATATTTTGCTTTTTGTATCCTGAGCAAGAAACCCGGAATTCGTTGACATAGTAATTCCTCTCAATGTTTACCTACCGGTCGGTATATGGTAATAAACATAAAAAATAGTTCTTAAACTGTCAAAAAAATTCTATCGGTAACTGATTGCAGAACAAGCGGGTTTAACAGCGCAGTGGCAGAAGGCACGGAGATTTTTTTAAGGAATTGTACCTGAAATCACGGCAGTATCAAAGCCGAACAATAAACCGCCGATTGCCGCCACAAATGTGTAAAAATAAAGGATTCGTTTCATATTGAATTCCTTTTTAGCAAATTTATTTTTGATTGCTCTTGGTTAGGCTCCGTTCGCCATATTATTCCGGTGTCGCCTTGAGTAAGGCTGAAGCAGTCCCCCATCAGCAGGGAAAGTTGAAGGGCGGTTTTTTGCCATGTTTATTCAATAACGGCTTTGATCGTTTCTACGGAATAAGGCGTTATTTTTAATCGCTTATTATCCGTTTTATCCCCTTCTTCTTCGATTAAATTGGTGCGGATAATTTTTTTGATAGGACGGAAAAAATCGAGACTAATATCGGCTTTTTTACCTTCAATTTCATAAAATCTGAAGACAACCGCGGAACCGTCTTCCGCTTTTTTTAAGGCGCTTAAAAGAACATTGGGGTTATTTAACTTAACAAAGCTCAGGGATAACGGCAGCGAAGCATTGGGAAGAGTCTCTTTTTTCACAACCGGTATTAGCGGCTGATTCGCCTCTTTAGCCATTCGATAGCCGTATTTCCAATCTCCTTTATGGGAAGTCAGGCTAAAATGAAAACGGTGATCTCCCTTTTGCAAATACCAGTTTCCTTCTCGGTGACAACTTTTACGGGAAGCAAGCAATAAAGGTTGAAGGATCGGATAATCGACCGGATCATCGGTTGGATCCTGATAATCCCAGACTGCAACGCCTGAGCTAAAAGTAACGCCGGTTTCGCCGTCGGAAACAGATATCCAGTCCAGTACTTCTCTGGGGCGAACCTGCGACGCGGGTTGAACGTACCGTTCTCCAGCCGCTCCGGAAATTTCGTCTTCACCTACCGTTACCTTGCCGAAAGGAACCTCGTAAGTTATTTTGCCGTTTTCAAAATTTACCGGATAAGCCAGCCGATATTCCCGATAGGGAGTTCCGTCCCAGTTCAGCAAATCCACATCAAAATCAATACGTTTCATCCGCGCAAAAGCGGTCACAATAATTCGAACCTTTAAACGGGGCATCTCCTGTTCCAGCTTAAATTTTGTAAAAACCGGACCGTCGGCAATTTTTTCCCAGAACGCCTCATAATTGCTAATTCGATCGAATCCTTCCATTGCGGGCTGCTGAACTTCGGAAAATTCACCGGCGCCGTTTCCTTCGGATTTCATGGTAAACAGTTCGCCGATTTTGAATTTGTCCGTGCGGAACAGATCGCGTTTTAAAGTTTTATCGTAAATTTGCCCGATTCCCCCTTTGGCGAACGTGATCCGGTAAAAATCATTTTCAAACGTCAAAATTTTTTCTTTTTCCGGATTCACGGAGACGACGGATTCTTTAACGGGAGTAAAGAAAAAGGTTCGATACCCGACGGAAGGAACATTGAGAGCGATAAATCGCGCCCGAATGTTTTTTATGCTTCCGTC
>JAJRSN010000337.1 GCA_024278715.1 Calditrichota bacterium | reverse complement strand
TCAAAAAAATAATTTGGTTGAATTATTTAAGATTTTGAGCGATTGTGAAGATAACGCATTACGCATTACCGGAGGAGCCGCTTAAAACTTAGCAAATTTACCTAAATTTTCAAAGACAGTGCGGCTTGAAAATAAGATCCCCCTTGCCTTCGGCGTTCCCCCCTTTTAAAAAGGGGGGAATTAAAGGGGGGATCGATGAAGCGGAATAAAGGAGTAATGTGTGATGTGTAAGAAAAAAGAGAAAGCGGAAAGACGTGATGCGTAACAAGTAACAAGTAACAAGTAACAAGTAACGAATAACCCTTAACCCTTAACACTTAACGAATATTTGAAGAGGAAATTCATAAATCAAAAATATGGTTGTTTAAAATACTTTGCAAAAAACGGGAAACAAACCAATGCAAAAGGCGCGACATATTCAGATTGTCTTAAAGGATGCCGTTAAAGACGTTACCGGTCAACATGTGCAAAACGATGTGCAGAAATTTTTGCATATCGAAACAGGGATCGTTAAAACCGGTAAAATCTACTCGATTGTTTATCCTTTAGAAGAAGAGCAATTACAGGCGTTTGCCCGCAATTCTCTTTGCGATTGTGTGATTAACGATGTTTACATCGATCAACTTTACACCTCTCCGGATTTTCCGGTGTACATTCTGGTTTCAAAATTACCCGGCGTTACGGATGACGAGGGAGTGTCGGCTCAAAAGGCGCTGTGTGATTTTCTGAATATTCCTTTCGATTTTGGGCGGCACTGGATTTTTACCCATGAAATCTATTATTTGCAAAATACACTTTCCGACGAGCAATTAAAAACCATTGCCGAAGAGTTGTTGGGAAATCCGCTGATCAATCGTTTTGAATACGGTAAATTCAAGGGGCACATTGAGTATGTTCCGGAAGTACACATCGAAGCCAAGCCCGAAATCAAAACGATTAATTTCTTTATTTCGGATGCCGAACTCGAAGAGCTCTCCAAAAAAATGCTGTTAGCGCTCGATCTGCACGAGATGCAGGCTATTCAGGCTTATTATCAGAATCAATTGGTTCAGGCGGAGCGCGTAAAACAGGGCATGCCCAAGCTGCCGACGGATTGTGAAATTGAAGTGATCGCCCAGACCTGGTCGGAGCATTGCAAACACAAAGAGTTTAATGCCACTATTACGTACTCGAATCTGGACACGGGCGAAAGAAAGACCATCGATTCTCTGTTTAAAACGTACATCCGCCGTTCTACGGAAATCATTCGCGAGCGTTACGAAAAAGCCGGTCGGAATTGGCTGTTAAAGATTTTTTCGGACAACGCGGGCGTAGTGCGTGTGGATGACGATCGGGTGTTTGTCTGGAAGGTGGAAACGCACAACTCGCCTTCGGCGCTCGATCCGTACGGCGGCGCGCTTACCGGCATTGTGGGCGTGAACCGCGATCCCATGGGTACGGGAATCGGTGGCGCTAATCTGCTTTTCAATACCGATGTGCTCTGCTTCGGCTCGCCTTATTACGACGGAAAATTGCTTCTGGGGCAGCTCCATCCGCGGCGCATTTTGACCGGCGTGGTTAAAGGGATTGAAGACGGCGGAAACAAGTCGGGCATTCCCACGGTCAACGGATCGGTTGTTTTTGACGATCGTTTCGCCGGCAAGCCTCTGGTTTTTTGCGGAACGGGCGGTGTGATGCCTGCGCGGATTGCCGGTAAAAATTCCTGGGATAAACGCATCGATCCGGGCGACCGCATTATTATGGCTGGAGGTCGCGTGGGCAAAGACGGAATTCACGGCGCAACCTTTTCTTCGCTGGAAATTGACGAACATTCGCCGCGGTCTGCCGTACAAATCGGTTCGCCCATTACACAAAAGAATCTGTCCGATTTCATGAGTCAGGCTGTTCAGGCGGGCTTGATAAAATCGTCAACCGATAACGGCGCGGGCGGATTGTCGTCGTCTGTCGGAGAATTGGCTCAAATCACCAACGGCGCTCTGGTTTATCTGGAAAAAATTCCGCTCAAATATGCCGGACTGCAACCATGGGAAATTTTTGTGTCCGAATCTCAGGAACGGATGACCCTGGTTGTCGAGCCGGACAAGGTCGATGCACTGTTTGCCATGGCAGAAGACTTTGAAGTGGAGCTTTCGGATATCGGTGAATTTACGGATAGCGGTTTTTTGGATGTTCGCTACGGAGATCAAAAGGTCGCCTATCTGGATTTAATCTTTTTGCACGAAGGCGCGCCTACCAAACGCATGGAAGCCGAATGGAAAAAGCCGCGGCTATCGGAGCCGGTTATTAAAGAGAGTATGGACTACAATCGGATTGTATTAAAACTGCTTAGTAGTTTGAATATTTGTTCGCGGGAGTCGATCATCCGGCGTTACGACCATGAGGTGAAAGGTAAAACCATTATCAAACCTTTAATGGGCGAGCAGGGATTTGCTCCGCAGGATGCAGCGGTATTGCGTCTGAGTTTCGATTCCTATCTGGGGATTGCCATTTCCAACGGAATTCTGCCGCGTTACGGCGATATCGATCCCTACCAGATGTCAGCCGGATCATTTGACGAGGCGGTGCGCGGCATCATTGCGGTTGGCGGACGCCTGCCCGATCCCGAAAAAGATCCCGATATCTTCTGGTCGGTTAACGACAACTTCTGCGTTCCCGATTCCATGTACCACCCGCAGAACAATCCCGACGGAAAGATCAAGTTAGCCAAATTGGTGCAGATGAACGAAGCGCTGTTTGATATGGCAACGTTTTTTAATATTCCAATGACATCCGGCAAAGACAGCATGAAAAATGATTTTATCAAAGAAGGGGTGAAAATTTCGGTTCCGCCCACCGTACTGTATTCCATGGTGGCTAAAATTCCAGATATCCGTAAAACTGTCAGCACGGAGTTCAAACAGGAAGGAGATTTGGTTTACCTTATTGGTGCCACCTACGATGAGCTGGGTGCTTCGGAATTTTACAAATTGTTCGGAGAGTTGGGCGCAAATGTGCCCAAGGTGCGCAAGGAAC
>JAJRSN010000336.1 GCA_024278715.1 Calditrichota bacterium | reverse complement strand
GGGAATGGCAAATTTAATCGATACTTCCGAGCTGTATGTCGATCGTTACAAAAGCCTGGCGGAAGAATTTAGCGAGAACGATCTGATAGGATACTTGCAGGTCATCGGCGAAACCATCAATGCCGTTAAATCGAGCCAGCAGCCGCAGTTAAAATTTGAGTTAGGCTTGATAAAATTGGCGAAATTGCCGCAAACGACGCAAATTGAACAGCTTCTGGAAAAGATCGATCTTCTAAAAAAAAAGCCGACAACTCTCTGACAATTAAAGCAAACGCAGTCCGCGAAGAGCCGCAAAAAACTCCCGAACTTTCTTTGGATTACATTAAAGATCGATGGACCGTTTTAGTGGATAAAATTGCCGAAAAAAGGGCGTCTTTGGCGGAAGTGCTGAAAAAAGCCCAATTTATAGCCTTTGACGGTAAAAACCTCTCCGTTTCTTTTAATGCCGAAGGAGCGATTGTCGAGGGAGAAAAGAGCTGGATTGAAAGAATCATTTCGTCGGAATTGAACCATTCCGTCCGTTTAATGGTTAAAGTTGAAAAATCTGCGGGTAAAAAGGCAAAAAAACGCGAAGAAATTCCCAAAGAAGAAATCATGAAAAAAATTGTCTCAAAATCGGAATTACTTCATAAACTGGTGGACGAATTTGATTTGGAAGTAATTTAAACACAGGAGGAAAAAGATGTTGGATATGAACAATATATTAAAACAGGCGCAAAAGTTTCAGGAAGAAATGCAGAAAGTGCAGGAAACCCTCTCTTCCATTACCGTGGAAGGAAGCTCCGGAGGCGGAATGGTTAAAGTTGTCGCCAATTGCAAGCTGGAAGTAATCTCCGTGAAAATCGATCCGGAAGTGATGAAAGAAGATGATCAGGAGATGATTGAAGACCTTATTGTAGCCGCGGTAAATCAGGCGATTCAGACCGCCCAGAAAAGAGCCGAAGAAGAAATGAAAAAAGCGACCGGCGGAATGCTCGGAAACTTAAATCTTCCCAATAATTTTAAATTACCCGGAATGTAGCATGAAAGAGCTCGGTATCTCCGCATTGGACGATCTGATCGATCAATTTTCGCTTTTACCGGGCATCGGACGAAAAACAGCCCAAAGATTGGCTCTTTTTATCCTGAAAAGTTCTCCCGAATATGCCAATGATCTGGCAAACGCTATTATTAATATCAAGCAAAATACCCGTCTTTGCAAACGCTGCTTTAATGTCGCCGAGGAAGAATTCTGCTCGATTTGCTCCGATCACAACAGAGATGATCATAAAATTTGTGTGGTCGAAGATATTGTGGATGTGATGGCTATTGAAGAAACACGATCCTATCGCGGATTATATCACGTTTTAGGCGGGGTAATTTCGCCGCTCTCGGGAGTCTCGGCGGATCAATTGCGCATTAAAGAATTGGTGGAAAGAGTTCAGAATGAAAATATCGAAGAAGTTCTGCTGGCTTTAAATCCAAGCACCGAGGGCGAAGCCACGATTATCTATATCACCCGGCTGTTGAAAAATTTCAATATTCGTCTCACGCGATTAGCCAGCGGAGTTCCCATGGGCTCGCATCTGGAATATCTGGATGTGGCGACCATCGGCAAAGCCATTCAATCCAGACAAGATTTATAACGTCCACTCCCAGCCTTCTTTTGCCAGTTCGGTTTCGGAAAAGAGTTTTCTTGCCCCCTTTTCTATCCTGTAAAGCTCCTCGTCCGAATTGTTCGGATCGTGGTGAAAGAGTAAAAGTTTTTTAACCGCAGCCTGCCGCGCCGTCTCGCAAGCCATTACAAAACTACTGTGACCGTATCCGCAAAATTTATGATACTGCTCTTCGGTGTATTGCGCGTCGTGAATCAGGATGTCGGCGTTCTCGGCAAACTTTGCCAACCTTTGATCGCCGCCCTTGTAGCCTTCGATATCCGTGGCAAAAATAACCTTTTTATCGTCCCATTCGATTCGATACAAATAACACCCGTCCTTGGGGTGAAAATAGTATTTCATGGTGTGAATGCAGAAGCCTTCCGGATCGGGCGAATCGATTCTGATATCGCCGATTTGCGGCTGCGAAAGGTTGTCGTCAAAATAAATAAAAGTATTCTCTGAGACATTATGGAAACTCTTTTGACTTCTGAATTCATCCATGGTCAACGGAAAATACTGCGGAAGCACCTGCATCCTCAATATCTGCTCAAAATCCACGCCCACAGTGGGCGGACCGATTAAGTGCAGATGAACCTGCGGCATGTAAATCGGGGCAAAAAACGGCAGTCCCAGAATATGATCGATGTGAGTATGAGTGAAAAGGATCGTAATGTGAAAAGGTTTGTTGTGTTTTTCTTGATATTCGACTATTTCGGGAACAAGCTCCCTCCCGAGAGGAATAATGCCGCTTCCCGCATCAAAAATGACTATATGTTCGGGAGTTCGCGCCATAAAACAGGTGGTGTTGCCGCCGATCTTTGTACCGTTCGTCGGTGCGATTGGATAACTTCCCCTCACACCGTAAATCTTACACATAAAATTGAAATTATTCATAGAAAGCCTTTCTACTGCAATGAGCTCACGAGCCGGATTCGAGTCGTTTTATCTTGTCTCTGATTTTGGCAGCTTTTCCATATTCTTCGGCTTCTACCGCTTTCTTAAGTTGCTCGCGCAATACCTCCAACTCATCTTCTTTCGAACGATAGAGGTAGTTCTTTTTGGGTTCTTCCGGCGATTCTTCCTCCGGAATGTACGAAGCCTGCTCCATAACCAGATCATCGACAAAAATCGGAGTTCCAAGCCGAATTGCCAGAGCAATGGCGTCACTGGGTCTGGAATCTATCTCGAATTCCTGACCAGCCAGATTGAGCTTGATGATCGCATAGTAGGTGTTATCTTTTAATTCGGTAATAATTACCTGTTCCATCGAAATGCCAAGCGTTTCAAGTATGTTAGCGGTAAGATCATGAGTTATCGGACGGGGTGGCTTGAGATTTTCCAAAGCCAGGGCAATGGATTGAGCTTCGTATTCGCCGATTACAATAGGCAGCGCGCGCTTACCCGCCTGCTCCTTTAAAATTATTCCGCTGGCTTGAGTCTGGGTCATAAATATCCCATTCACTCGAACTTCAACCATTGTTCACCCCAAATCCTTAAAATTTTACAATTAAATCGCTTCCACCGCTTTTATCTCGGGAACCTGCATTTTGAGAATTCTTTCGATCCCTTGCTTTAAAGTAATCTCAGACATGGGACATCCCCCGCAAGCCCCGATCAAATGAACATAGACTACGTTGTTTTCATCAATTCGAACAAACTTAATATCTCCTCCGTCTGCTTGCAAGCCCGGACGAATTGATTCTAATACTTCCAGTATCTTTTCTTTCATTATGCAAATCCTTGAGTTTCTTTGTGTTGCTATTGAAAAGTATAAAAAATTACACTTCAATGTCAAATTGTTTTGAGCAACTTACTTACCGATGTGACCAAGAACACTTGTTTTTTCTTCCAAACTGATAATTAGTTGATTTTATCTCTCCGCTTTTTAAAAGTTTTACGCCTTTGCGTCTTCTCGGAATAATGCTCCAAAATAAGTCCCTAAAAATTCAGATAAAAATATTTTTGCCGAATTAATTAATGATCGGTTAATTCCGATCATACTTTATTTGGTCATTTGGCTCAAAATTGTTATTTTTTAGCATGCGAATAATGGGATTAATACTTGTAATTAATATTTCACTGTTTTCTGTTGCATCGGCGGGAACCGACCGGCAGACTCCTTTGGTTAAGACCTTGCCCTCCGGGACAACATTAATGATTTCTCCGGATCGCCACGCCGATTATGTCGGTCTGTATTTACTGATCGATAAGCGATCCTTTAAATCGAATAATTACCGACTCTATTTAATAAACCATTATCTAAGAGGTCTGGGAATCGAACTGGAAAAATTCGGCGGAATCACTCAAATTTACCCTATGACCTATTTACCCGAATCGCCTTATAACTTCAAAGAACAAGGCTATCTGATCTATAAAATCAAATCCGATGATTTTGAAAAAAATCAATATCAAATTCTGAATCGCTTCATCGGAAAACCCAAGCCCGGAAGATATCTTTTTTATGATCAGAATCGATTAATTGAACGATCGGTTAATATCGGGAGTTCCTTTCCGGCGGACTCCGTCCGACATCTAAATATTCTTTTCAAAAAGAAAAATTTTTCTCAGTTCATAAACAATGTAACATTGAAGAAAAATATTTATCTATATATTTCCGGAAACGTTAATGTTTTTCAGATTGTTAATAATGCCCTGAAAATCGGCGGTAATACGGCTGTGACCGAAGAGAATCCGGCGCGTAAGGATACTCTTCCCGATAGGGGTAATCGATATTGGACGTTCGTTTTACAGCGGTATTTGGTCGGGCAGATGAAACTGAAAATCGGCGGCAAACTCGGGAACGAACTTGCAAGATTGTACGCGCCGTTGGAAAACAACGGAGAAAGTATTCGGCTGTGGATTCAAACAAAAAATCATAACAACGCAATAAGTTTAAATGACGTGCAGCAGATTTTTTCGGACAAAGGTTCCTTTGAGTTGTGGTATCGAAAAAACTACTTAGCCTATTTGGAATGGATCTACAAAGACCCCGATCAAAGGGCGTTGTTAAGCTTGTTATCCCAGATGTATTTTGGGCGTAATCTGGTTTTTAAGATTACATTAAAGCCGGAAATTGAGCGAATTGAAAAGCTCTTCGGAAATTTCCGGGAACATATTCTGATCGGCGAACCGGGGCGATAGTGATCATGAAAAGAATAATCACATTTTTCTTAATTGTATTCATCATTACGCCGCTAATTGGGCAGGAATACAAAATAGATGAAAATCTGCCGCCCGAAGTGTATTTAATCGGCAACGGTGATTTTGGCGGAAAAATCGGCACGGATTCCGTTTCAAAATTCTGGTCTCCTGTTTTTTGTCTTGACGGAACTTTTATTGCCATGCCGGCTCCGGACAGCTCTTTTTCTCCCTTAAATTTCACCCGATCAGTTCCGCTTGCGGCTCCCATAGACAGCATATTGGAATTGTACTTTAAATCCAGCCGCACGCTAAAGCAGGCGGAATTTGTTGTTACGCTTACCGATACGTGCAGCATTAAGCCGGCAAGGGAATTCAAGTTTATTACCTATTCAACGCCGTTAAAAGAGATCAATCTGTTTCGTTTTAATTCGCTGATACAGGATGAAATTTATATCGATCCGGACCTGATAAAAATTTCCGATTCGGATGAGGTCGGCGATATTTTATTCTTCGAGTTTTATTTCCGACAATTTTTACTTGAAAAGGTCGTTCCGGGTAGAATTTATTCGGAACCGGTATTAACGGCTCTATCTTCGTCCTATCGTCCGATTTACGCCCCGGAAGTTCATTTTTATCTTGATCCCACATCTGCCCGGGAGGTGGTTAAAAACTGGGCGCAAATAAAAAAATCGTTTAAACGTTCGCTGTCCCGAAAAAATCTTCAACTAAAATATGAGCTGTTCAAAAATCAATTTAAATTAATAACGGAGACGCCCAATTCAAGAATCGTTTTGTGGTTAAAATTAATGAATCGTTACGGAAGCCGGAAACCGCTTGTCAGTTTGGTGAACGGATATGACTTTGAAAATCTGAATTTTAAGCTGCGCGAATATGTCGATAAAATTCATGTGCTCTGGTTTCGGTCAAAAGAAATCGATTCCCGGTTATTAAAAGAATTGAAGGAACAGAATCAGGAAGGAGGATTTAGGATTTATTAAAGGTGAGGGATTTGCGAAAAGACTAACCGCGCTTCTATTCACGCAGCTATTTTGTAATAAGGTAATCTTTTGACCCTTCTTAGTTGCGGGAGAGATCGGAAGGCGGGTTGAAATTAAAAACGCGTAATTTTATTTTTACGGGTATGCCATAATATAAATTTACTTTTTTCTGAAATACATTGAACTTTCACCGGATGAGCCGGTAATACTGTGTGAATTAATTGAAACACTAATGAGGAGGGAACGAACGATGATTAGTTCTTATATTTTTCGGGAATATGATATCCGCGGAGTTGTCGATAAAGATTTGACCGATGACGTTGTTGAATTGTTGGGAAAAGGCATCGGAACTTACCTTTCGCGGCATGACGCCAAACGCATCACGGTGGGAGGAGACGTGCGCTTGTCAACCGAACGGTTTCGCAAAGCGCTTATTGCCGGTTTACGCGCCGCCGGAGTAAATGTGGTTGATTTGGGTCGCGTGCCCACGCCGGTTCAGTATTTCAGCATGCATCATATCGATAACATCCAGGGCGGCGTTATGATTACCGGTTCGCATAATCCGCCCGAGTTTAACGGTTTTAAAGTCACCATGCGTAACGCGCCGGTGTACGGCGAAGCGATTCAGGAAATACGGCGGTTGATTGAAAAAGAGGATTTTGAAAAAGGAAACGGTGCTTACGAAAAACAGGAAATCATTGACGATTACATTGAATACATTAAAAAAGATATTAAGATAGAACGTCCGGTAAAAGTTGTTCTTGATTCCGGCAACGGCGCCGCTTCGTTAGTCGCGCATCGTTTATTTAAAGAGCTGGGCGTGGAGAGCATCGATCTTTTTGACACTCCCGACGGGCGGTTTCCGAATCATCATCCCGATCCTACGGTTGTGGAGTACATTCAGGAGTTAATTAAAACCGTCAAAGAATCGGGGTCGGAATTAGGGATAGGTTATGACGGCGACGCGGACAGGATTGGCGTGATCGATGAAAACGGGCAGATAATTTGGGGCGACCGCCTGATGATTATTTTCAGCCGCGATATTTTGAAGACGCATCCGGGCGCGCCGATCAT
>JAJRSN010000335.1 GCA_024278715.1 Calditrichota bacterium | reverse complement strand
TTTTGATTTATCGGATTACCGGCAGGCTTTGCAATCCGTGCGTCAAAGGCGAATCAGCAAAGGTATTTTTCGGATTCAGCGGGGATAGATCTACGATTGATGATTTGATTTTCATTAAGCGTGTAAGCGGATTCTCCGGTCATCGTAATGCGTAATGAGTAATGAGTTATCGACACTTAATCCATTGTTATTAAATTGGTTATTCGTTAAGTGTTAAGGGTATAAGCGTTAATTGACAGTGGTACCAAGTTACAGTTTAAATTGTCGCTTTAATCTTGTAAGAACTTTAATCTTACTTCTCGTTAAGTGTTAAGCGTATAAGGGTTAAGCGTGCTCCTTCATTTTCGTTTGGTGTCCAATTTTACTTTGAAACTTGTCACTATGTCAGTGGTCGCTTTAATCTTGTAAGAACTTTAATCTTTAATTTTACTCGTCACTCGTTACGCGTCACTTTTTACGCACGGCTCTCTGCTCTCTGCATTCTGCTTTCTCTTTTTTCCTTTTTCATTTTTCTTATTCCCCACGCATCACGGCTTTGTGAAATCACATTCTACGGTTTTACAAGAAAACCCTTCCGCAATCGGATATCCCGTGAAGAAGATCCGATCATGATTTTGTATTTTCCGGCTTCCGCAATCCATTTGTCTTTTTGTTCGCTGTAATAAGATAGATTCTGCGGGGTGACAACAAACCGCACCGTTTTTTCCTCTCCCGGCTTCAGAAAGATTTTTTGAAATCCTTTTAATTCCTTTGGCGGTCTTTTTACCGCGCCTTCCGCACTGACGTACAATTGAACGATTTCGCTCCCAGCGATTTTACCTTTGTTACGCAATTTAAACCGTACCTTAAGCGTATCATTTTTCCCGATTTTCAGGGATGAGAGTTCAAGATCGTCGTAGTCGAATTTGGTGTAGGACAACCCGAAGCCAAAGGGAAACTGCGGTTCGATTTTATTTTTATCATAATGGCGATAGCCGATGAATATTCCTTCGGCGTAGGTAACCGCTGCGGGATTATTTTTATGATCAGCCTGATAAACCGGAGATTTTTCATTTGGCGGGTAGTAGTTTCCGAAAGCGGGAGCGTCTTGAGGGCGTTTTGGAATACTAAAAGGAAGTTTACCCGAAGGATTAACGTCTCCGCTCAAAACTTCTGCTACAGGAGCGCCGCCAGCCTGACCCAGATAAAAGGTGTGCAAAACGGCTTTCACGTCTTTGATCCACGGCGAAAAGTCAATACCGCCGCCCGCCGTAATCAGCACAACGGTTCGATCGTTCAGTTTGCTCACCGTTTTAATCAGTTTGTTTTGTTCCTCGGGCAGGGCGAAAGGTCTATCGTGTCCTTCACCTTCCAGCTCGGGATTAAATCCCACGCAGACAATGGCGGCGTCATAGTTTTTGACAAGTTGCAATTTTTGCTCCGGCGGAGTTTCATCCACAAGACCGTAACCGAAACGAATTACTCCGCTGCCGAGATTGTTGTAATAATCAATCCGGATCCGATAAATTTTCCCTTTTTTCAGCCGCTTTTCGGCAAAGTCCTTTTTAGTAGTATGATCATTCCAGTGGTCAAGAATCAATTCGCCGTCCAAATAAATCCTTACGCCGTCGTCGCTTTCTGCGGCAAAAACAAACAAACCGCTTGTATCAGGCGCGATGAATCCTCTCCAGCGAATCGAGTATTTGGACTTTCGCACACCGAAAGCAGGCGGAAGCGTTCCGAAATCGTAATCAATCGTTTGACTTATGCGATGCAAAACGGGCGGAGCGCTGAGCCGCGTGTTATTAAAGTAGATTGTTCTTAATCCCGACTGTTTAAGATCGGCGGAAGTAAAAAAGCGTGAAGATTTTACCATTTTTTCAAAGGACGGATAACGGGTAATGTTAATGTAGTCAACTTTTATTTCGGAACCGAAACGTTGCCGGATGGCGTCTAAAAAACTGACATGGCGATAGGGAGTAATAAAAGCCGATCCCCCGCCGCTTGAAGGAGTCGGATCAGCGGTTGGTCCCAAAACGACCAGTTTTTTTATTTTTTTCGGATTTAAAGGCAAGATATTGTTTTTATTTTTTAACAACACAATGCCTTCGCGGGCAACCTGCAGAGCAATTGAATGATGTTTTTCCCAGTCGATGGTCGGCTTTTTGCGGTTTTTATTGTACAAATCCATGCTCAGGCAAACCCGTAAAATCCGCCGCACTTTGTCGTCAATGGCAGCCTGATCTATTTCACCGCTTTCGATTTTCGGCAAAATATTCTGCTTATTCATGTATTTGGCTTCGGGCATTTCCAGATCAAGACCCGCATTGACCGCGGCGACGCTATGAACGGCGCCCCAATCGGACATCACCAGCCCTTTAAATTTCCACATTCCTTTTAACACATCTGTCAATAAGTATTTATTTTCACTGCAATGTACGCCGTTCAACGGATTGTAAGCTGCCATCACGGCTAACGCCCCGCCCCTTTGTATTGCAGCCTTAAATGCTGGCAGATAAATTTCGTGAAGGGTTCGTTCGTCAACTTCGGAACTCACCCAGTGGCGATCGTATTCCTGATTATTGGCGACAAAATGTTTAACCGTGGCAACAACCTTATTTTTCTGAACCCCTTTAACATAAGGCACAACCATTTCTGACGCCAGAAAGGGGTCTTCGCCCATGTACTCGAAATTTCTTCCGTCTTGGGCGGCGCGATAAATATTAACGGCTGGAGCGAGTAAAAAGCCGATTTGCTTTTCGCGGCACTCCTTGCCGATGGCATTTCCGACCTTAAACGCCAGATCTCGATTCCATGTAGCCGCTAAAGCAACCGTCGCGGGAAAAGCCGTCGATTTTCCGTTTCCGCGAACACCGAGCGGTCCGTCCGTCATTTTGATTTCGGGAATTCCCAGCCGCGGAATGCCTTTGATGTAAAATCCTTTTGTGCCTCCCAATAATTCGATCTTCTCTTCAAGGGTCATCTGCGAAAGCAGATTTTCAACCTTCTTCTCAATATCAGAGGCAAATAAAAATGTCTGAAGTAATATGATAACTACTAAAAGGATACTCAAACGATTAAACATGGATCCGGCTCCTTTGTTTTATTTAATCTGATGAAATATAAAATATTAAAAATAAATGAAAAATGAAAAAACAGATTTTCAGAGAGCAGAGAGCCGTGCGGAAAAAGTGACGCGTAACGAGTGACAAAGTGACAAAGTGACAAAGTGACAAAGTTGGGATTGTCGGGGGATGGCAGGGAAAGGTTTAGAGGTTTAGTTGTTTAGA
>JAJRSN010000334.1 GCA_024278715.1 Calditrichota bacterium | reverse complement strand
CGCTGCTGCTGTTCAAAAGAGTCGCGATTTCATACTGCTGTTTGAGCACACGTCCTGTGGGCGCCGTTTGCCACTGGTAAGGCGACACGGAAAATTCTTCCTGATACCAGTTAGTCAGAACCAATTTCATCGATTTGGAAAGGTCGCTTGTTATTTTGGTCTGAAAAGAATTCTGTCCGTAATGGTCTCTGGAGAGCGGAAAAACAAACATATTCTGTTCTTTGTAATAAGAAAAATAAAAACGCAAATTACCCAGCGTTTTACTAACTATGGGAACGGGTCCGCCAAAGCCCAGATCGATCGTGTAATCGGGTTTTTTAATGTCTCCCTGTCGTCTGTGCTGCCACTCATAAAGACGTTTCGCTCCTTCGGGCGTCAGGTCGTTTGTCGGATCATCGTCTTTGAGCGTGGCTTCCGAAACGGATTCCCATCCTTCAAAGTTGGGATACTGCCGGCGCGTATAATCGTCCCAGGCGCCGTTATTTGTTCCGGTCCAACAAACCGCCGGATCTAAATAAGGTCGATTAAAATATGAATAAGGATCATAAATCGAAGGTCCGAAATGCTTGGGAGCCGGAGGACTGATTAAAAAAGAAATATTTCCCGAGTATCTGTCAGTCGAACCCTCCCGTGTAATCACATTCACAATTCCCGAACGCGCCTGCCCGTATTCGGCATTAAAACCTCCGGTCTGAATTTGCACCTCTTTAACCGAACTGAGACTCACCGTGGTAGAAGGAACATTACTTCTCTCATCATTTAACGAAAGTCCGTCTAACATGAACAAGGTCTGATCTGCGCTTCCTCCGCGAATCAGAATACCCTCGCTGCCCATCTCTATGCCCGCCTGTAATGTAAGCACTTCGTTTACCGTCTGAACTGGCATGGCTTCTATCGTTTGCGCTTCCACGTTTAATTGACTGTTAGAGATATCGGGGGTAACAATCGGACGTTCAGAAACAACAACCACGGTTTCGCCTTCCAAAATGGCTTCTTCCAACCGGATATTCAGTGTTGTTGTCAGATCAATATCTATTTTAACATTTTTTGCCTGAAAAGCCTTGTATCCGACATAACTCGCGATTAAAGTATATCGTCCGGGCGGAATATTTAGAATGTAATAAAAGCCGTCCTGATCCGTTGAGCTGCCGTAAGAAGTTCCTTCGAGATAGACATTAACGCCCGCTAAAGGTTCGCCCGTTCTAACATCGGTAACCACTCCCGAAAGTTTCCCCGTTGTGCCTGCATGGAGGATTAAATAAAAAAGAAGCAGATTTAAATATAAAAATATTAATTTTCGCATCTGTTACACCTTAAATCGCCCAATTTTAATAAACAAGATATTTAAAAAAACGATTTAAACTACAAACATCATTTTTGAAGGATTAAAGGCGCCGGCAATAATACCGGCGCCCGAATCTTCCGCACACTCCTCTCCCTCAGGAGTCACTGAAGCTTATTTAACCAAAATCATCTGACGGGTTAAAGTCATTCCCTCGACATTTAACTGATAAAAGTAAATTCCGGAAGCCAGAGTGGAAGCATTATATTTGAACTTATGCACACCGGCATCCATATAACCGTCAATCAAAGTTTGAACTACACGTCCCTGAACGTCATAAACTTTCAATTCCACACGAGCGCGTTTTTTAAGCTCAAAAGGAATGGTCGTTTCCGGGTTAAAAGGATTCGGATAGTTTGCATACAAATTGAATGTACGGGCAATGATTTTTCCGTCTTTTTCGACTGTTGTGGGAACCTTTTTCCATACGGTAACCGCATTATAGTCATAATCGGCTAAATACATGGTATTACCGTCGTTACTCCAGGAAGCGCCGCGCGGAGAATAGATTCCGCCTTCCGCCGCCGGTGTCGGATAGGGGTTGCCTACCGTATCTACAATCTCTCCCGTTTTAACGTCAAAGGCATACCAATGAGAGCCCGTTCCGGCTCCGCCCGAAGACCAATCGTCTCTCAGGTTTCCTGCCCATAATAAACTATCGGGTCCCCAATCCAGACTGCTTGCCCACAACTTAACATCGTAATAGGTGGTGTCCGATTCAGCCACGTAAACCGAATCCCAGTTGCCCAGGGTGTCCACAGGTTCGAACTTTAAAACGCCCGGCAGATCGCTGTGATATTTCACAATGCCAAAGCCGTTCCATGTAGAACCGGTGTACAAATCTTTACCGTCGGCTGAAACTTCCATGGTACGATTGATATAGCCGAGTGTATCGATGGCGTCGCCGATATAATTGAAATCAGGATCCAAAATATGCACGGGTCTTGAGCCGCTGACAACGTAGCCCAGGTAGATATAGCCGTTGGCGTCGCAAGCTGCTTCGGTAATGGAAGAAGCGATCGGCACCACAAACTTATTCATTCCTTCGCCGGTTTTGTAATTAATGCGATAGAGCGCATATCCGCCGCCGGAAAAAAGAATGTTGCCGTTGTTATCCAGATGCAATCCCTTGCAACGCAGTTTTGACGACAGGGTATCTTCATCGCCGTTCACGGTGATGAACTTGATGGGCGAAAACGGTAACTGATTGCCGTCTTTGTCATAAACATAAAGCGGCGACAACGGAATGGTGTCTCCTCCTACAAACAATGTGTCGGTGTAAATTCCGTGTAAACCAACCCAGATATTGTCGTCCGGGTCAACAACCACGCCGTGGATACCGTAACTATTACTTTGCGGCAGGTTATAATCAACAAATACTTTCTCAAATACCCATTGATAATCCTTAGCCATGCCAAAACTGAATGTCATCATTAATGCGATGACAATTAAGAGTAATGTTTTCCTCATTACACTCTCCTCTCGGTTAATCTCTTGAAAAGATAAAAATTACTTATGATCGCTCGGATCAATTACTGTTACCTACTACTTCCGTCCCCTCACCTCCTTTCAAAATTATTTTTTGTTAATTTATGATATTAAAACTGAAATCCTTGCTTTTTTTTGCTGAATCTTTTAAGCATCAGGCGACTTCTCCGGTCATCGTAATGCGTAATGCGTAATGCGTAATGCGTATAAATGATTATCGACATTTAATCAAATGTCACTAAAAAAGCTAAAATTCTAACTTTTATATTTAATTTCGGATTTACGATTTTCCTCCTAAATCTACTTTGTTACTTT
>JAJRSN010000333.1 GCA_024278715.1 Calditrichota bacterium | reverse complement strand
TCCATCAGGTTGCGCAGCCTCGGTTCGCTGAGCACCAAAATACCTTCCAAAATGATAATGATATGAGGACCGACCGTGCGCGTTTCTTTTAAACGGCTGTGGGTTTTGTAATCGTAAATGGGATGGGCAATGGTTTTACCCTGTAATAAGAGTTCCAGATGGTCGGCTAAAAGATCGTGATCAAACGCGTCGGGATGATCAAAATTTCGACCGCCGCGTTCGTCGAGCGGAATATGGGAGAGGTCTTTGTAGTAAGAATCTTCCTGAATAAGAACCACCTTATCGGAACCAAGCCGTTCGATGATTGTGTGTGCAACAAGCGTTTTTCCTGAACCGGAAGCGCCGGCTATTCCAATGAGTATTCCTTTTTTCATTTTTCTCCGAGATTTGAGTCGTCAAAAGCGTGTGGTAATAAGTCTCTTAATTTGAAAATCTGGTAATCATTCCCGTCGCTGAGTACTATGTCAATATCAGGGGCGTAGTCAAAAAGCAACTGGCGACAGGCGCCGCAAGGAGGACAAAAAGCGCCGTCCTTTGCAACAATGGAAAGAGCTTTAAAACGGTCTTTGCCTTCCGAAAGAGCTTTGGTCAAAGCTACTCTTTCGGCGCAAATGGTCATACTGTACGAACTGCTTTCTATATTGCAGCCGGTGAAAACTTCACCCTCGTCCGTAATAATTGCCGCACCGACACGAAAATTGGAGTATTTGGCTCGGGCAAAATTGCGAGCTTTTCGGGCAGCCTTAATGAGTTCTTCCGGATTATATTCTTTCATTTTCATCACTACTTAATTTAAATACAAACTTCGGAAAAAGGAAACATTATTTTTAACAGAAGCAAAAGGCACCTCCTGTGCCTTTACATATTAAAAGGGGAGGTCGTCTTCTTCTGTTGCGCCCTCTGCGGGCGGCTCTTGCACGCTGTCAGAAGACGGTTTGGGTTTTTCGGCGGCGGGCTCAACCGGCTCTTCTCCTTCGGCTTCTTCCGGTTTTGGTCCCAAAAGTTGAATGGTGTTGGCGACTATCTCGGTACGATAATGCTTATTGTTGTTTTGATCTTCCCATGAACGGGTGTGAAGGCGACCCTCTATGTAAACAAGGCGCCCTTTTTTAATATAGTTGCCCACAAAATCAGCAAGATTCCCAAAAGCGCTGATATTGTGCCATTCGGTGTTTTCCTGCCAGTTGCCTTCCGAATCTTTAGTGCGGAAATTCGTGGCGACCGAAAATCCTGCGACCGATGTTCCGCCCGGAGTATAACGTAAATCCGGGTCTTTACCAACCCTGCCGATAAGGATGGCTTTGTTTACTGTTCCACGAGACATGATTACCTCCTACTTGGTTTATGGAAGAAAAAAACTGAAAAAAGAATTTATTAATGAAATGATTTAAGTTAAAAAAAAATAGTCGGAAAGCAAAGAGAAATTCAATTTTTTTAAAGACAGATTTAAAAAAAATTGCTATGCCGTATTTACGGAAGCTTTGTTCGCAAAGGGTTACCGGTTGATTTTTACTTCTCGTCAGGCGGCTTCTCCAATCAACGCATCACGCATTACGCGTCACGTTCTTGTCACTCGTCACTCGTTACGTCTTCGTCGATTTGTTTTTTGATTCACACCTTAAACTCCTCAACTCGTAACTATGAGCGATTTGTCCGCATCCCACTTGTTTTTATGCCGATTTCCTTTTAATTTCGCATCACTAAATATTAAAAAAAAGCTTATGGAAATAGTACATCAACAAATTTCAAGATCGATTGAGGACACATTAAAATTTGCCCGTTATCTTGTGCGTATTCTTAAGCCCAATGATATTGTGCTGTTAGAAGGAGATTTGGGCAGCGGGAAAACGTTGCTGGTAAAGCAAATTTGCAATTTACTAAAAACAAAGGATGAAGCGGCAAGCCCTTCTTTTGCCATATTTCATCAATACAATGGTCGGACGCCTGTTAACCATTTCGATTTTTACCGCTTGCATGATGAAGCGGAGCTCGACCAACTGGGATGGGAAGAGATGTTGAATATGGGAGCGATTACCTTTATTGAATGGTCTCAGTTAATCGAAAAACATCTTTCGAAATATTACAAGGTTGAAATTAAATTTCAGGACGGCGATCGAATTTTTGTGTTAAAAAAATATCCGTGACCGATTCATCATCCGCTGCTTTTAAAAACAGAATTAAATTAACACAGGTTCAGGAAATAATTTGTCATGATTTTAGCCATCGAAACATCGGACGTTATTTGCAGCGTCGCTTTTTGGGATGAAGAGAACAAACGCACGCTTTTCGAAAGTACCATGGAAATTCCCATGCAGCACGCCACGTTGTTAAGCGTTTTTGTCGAAAACGGGATTAATTTTATCGACAAACGCATTAAGGAATTGATTTCTTTTAAACGGGAAATTTCTTTGGTCGCGGTTTCTGTTGGTCCGGGTTCTTTTACCGGATTACGTATCGGTTTGAGTTTTGCTCAGGGATATTGCTTTGCCAAAAACATACCGATTGTCGGAATTTCCAATCATCAAATACTGGCTTTTCAGGCAACGCCTTCGGAAAGGCAGCTTTTTTCGATTATTGACGCCCGGCGGGAAGAGGTCTATTTTGCCCGGCTGAAATTCGATAAAGACGGGCTGCCCGAGATAGAAGAACATCGGCTGGTTTTTAAAGACAAGCTGCCCGAAGTCATCCCTTCCGGCGCTGTTATTGTCAAACCTTCTTTTCATAGTTTGGATGCGGATATTTTACAAAAATTTCAGGTAAAAGGCGTTTCGGTTCACCATAAGGGATTGTATTTAAGCCGTTTTCTGGCGGAGATAGGTTACAAAAAGTTTTTGAAATCAGGCGCGGATGATTTAAAAACCATCGAACCGATGTACATAAGACCGTTTGCCGGCGTGCTATGAAGGCGCTTATTCGTCCTATGGAAGAAAAGGACCTTGATGTTGTCGTTCAAATGGAAAAAGAAATATTTATCGACGCCTGGTCCAGAGTTTCTTTTCAGACGGAATTGCAAGACAAAGATTACTCATATCCCATGATTCTCGAAGCTGATGAAGAAATCGCCGGTTACGCCATAGTGTGGAGTTTTTTTAAAGAGGTTCATATCGCGAATTTTGCCATTCATCCCAGTTTCCGCAGGAAGGGGTTGGGTAAATATCTTTTGGAGTACATTCTTAAAAAGTTTAACGATGCGGAATTTGCGTTTCTGGAAGTGCGGCGCTCCAATTTGGCGGCTATTAAACTTTATCGATCTTTTGATTTTAAAACGATCGGAATCAGAAAACGCTATTACCGCGACGGCGAAGACGCCCTTGTGATGGTTAAAGATTTGAGAAAATAGATTTAATAATGTACATTAATTCTTACTTAAAAATTATCGCAGAATAAGGTGTGATGAGTAACAGAGTAACAAAGTAACAGAGTTACAGAGTGACAAAGTGACAAAGTGACAAAGTAACAAAGTAACAAAGTAACAAGTGACGAGTAACAGGTAAGACAAAATCTATCAGAAAGCAGAATGCAGAAAGCCGTGACCACAACCTGTCGCGATAAGTGATTCGGAGAGGTACGGTTAACGCTTATACCCTTAACGCTTAACGAATTGGCGACAAGGACGTGAAGCGTGACAAGTAACAGAGTGACAGAGTAACGAGTGGGTGGAGAAGCCGCTTACATGCAAGGGACAAGGTATAAGGAACAAGGGGCAAGGAAAAGAGTGACAGAGTAGTAAAGTAGTGAATCATGACCGGAGAGGACCGCTTATACTATTACACCATTAACGTTTAACGAATAGATGCGCCGGTTACAATTTTATCCCGTAGGTACGGGAGTATTAATAGATTGCATGTTTTAATTTGAGTGAGTCGAGAGGAAGATATGGATTGGTTTAAACGAACAAAACAAACCTTAAAGTCCGTTCCAAAAACAGAACTACCGGATGGGTTGTGGGTTAAATGTGAAAATTGCGGAGAGATCATCTATAAAAAGGAACTCGAAAAGAAGTTGTACGTTTGTCCCAAATGTGATTTCCATTTCCGTATTACCAGCAAAGAATATATCCGGATATTGTTCGATGAAGATTCATTTAAGGAAATCAACGCCAATTTAATGACCGTGGATTCGCTTAATTTTAAGGATTCAAAGCCTTATATTGACAAGTACATGGCTACGGTAAAGAAGACGGGAATGAAAGAAGCGGTGGTTACCGGAACGGCGAAACTGGAAAAACACAATGTTGTGGCTGCTATTATGGATTTTAAGTTTCTTGGCGGAAGCATGGGATCGGTGGTCGGAGAGAAGGTTGCCAGAGCCATTGATAAAGCTCTGGAATTGAAGGTACCCCTTCTCATTTTATCTTCTTCCGGGGGAGCGCGTATGCACGAAGGTATTTTGAGTTTGATGCAAATGGCTAAAACCAGCGCGAAATTAGCCCGTCTGGCGGAAAATAAAATTCCTTATATTTCAATTCTTACCAATCCGACCACCGGCGGAACAACAGCCAGCTACGCCATGTTGGGCGACATCATTCTGGCGGAGCCGGACGCGCTAATCGGTTTTGCGGGTCCGCGGGTAATTAAACAAACCATTGGGCAGGATCTTCCGCCCGGATTTCAACGATCGGAATTTGTGTTAGAGCACGGCTTTTTGGATATGATTGTGCATCGGCATCAATTAAAACAGCGAATTGCCGGAATATTGGACTTTTTTGCTCACAAGAATCCGCATTAAGCTGAATATCGAAATAAATCATTACGTCTGAAATCCAAAAAATTATGGAAAAAAAGCATCTTATTTTAATTACCAATGACGACGGTATTTACGCGCCTGGTATTCTTAAATTAAAAGAGGCGCTTCTGGATTTGGGAGAAGTGTTTGTGGTTGCGCCTTTGGTTGAAAAAAGCGCCGTGGGTCATGCTATTACGCTTTCGGATCCTTTGCGTGTGATAGAAGTGGAACGCGACGGGAATTTTTTCGGTTATGCGGTGAACGGAACTCCAGCGGATTGCGTGAAATTAGGCGGTCGGTGTTTATTGCCCCGCAAACCGGATATCGTGGTCAGCGGAATTAATCAGGGACCAAACACGGCAACCAATATAATTTATTCCGGTACGGTATCCGCAGCCGCCGAGGGCACCATTATGGGCATTCCTTCTGTCGCCGTTTCTATCGCCTCGTTCACAAAACCTGAATTTGACTTTGCGGCAAGGTTTACGCGGGAACTGGCGGAAAAGGTTTTGGAAAAAGGTCTGCCCGAAGGCACATTGTTAAATGTTAACGTGCCGGCTGTGGCTGAAGATCAAATTCAGGGAGTCGTGGTTACCAAACAGGGAAAAGGTCGGTATGAAGAAGCTTTTGACAAAAGAATCGATCCCAACAATCGGGTTTACTACTGGCTGACAGGCAAGCGCATGATTCTGGACAACGGAAATGATATTGACGATCTTGTCGTGATGCAGAACAAGGTATCCATAACCCCGATTCATTATGATTTAACCAATTACAAATTCATCCAGGAATTAAAGAAATGGGACATCCGACTCAAATAGAACATGCCTTTCAACATCAAACAATTGTAATTTTAGATTTTGGATCCCAATACACCCAACTTATAGCCCGCCGAATCAGAGAGCTCGGAGTATATTGTGAAATTCATCCGTACAATGTTAATCCGGATATTTTTTTAAAGCTTAATATTAAGGGAATTGTTTTGTCGGGAGGTCCCGCTTCGGTTTACGATACAAAAGCGCCGCGGGTCGGCAAACACATTCTTGAACTGAATCTGCCGGTTCTGGGCATTTGTTACGGTTTACAGTTGATTACCTTTTTAACAAACGGCGAAGTGGTTAAAGCCGAAAAAAAGGAATACGGATTGGCGGAGTTGGAGATAACAGGCGAAAGTTTATTGTTCAAAGATATTCCCGGTCAAAGCAAGGTATGGATGAGTCACGGCGATAGAGTACTGAAATTGGGAGAGGGATTCAAGGTTATCGGTTGCACAAAAAACGCTCCTTATGCCGCCATAGAACACGAAAATAAGCCGATCTTCGGATTGCAATTTCATCCGGAAGTAGAACACACTAAATACGGCAAAAAAGTTTTATCGAATTTTGTTTTTGAGATTTGCGGATGTAGCGGAGATTGGTCGCCAAAGTCATTTATTGAAGAAAGCATTCAGAGTATTCGTGAACGCGTGGGCAACAGGCGTGTTTTGTGCGCCTTGAGCGGCGGGGTCGATTCCAGTGTCGCCGCGGTTTTAATTCACAAGGCTATTGGCGACCAGTTGCATTGCGTTTTTGTTGATACCGGGCTTTTGCGCTACAGAGAAGCCGAAGAAGTTGAGAATGTTTTTAGAAAGCATTTTAATATCAATCTTACTGTGGTCAAAGCTCAAAAACTGTTTTTTGAAAAATTAAAGGGTGTGAGTGATCCGGAACAAAAACGCAAAATTATCGGAAGAGAGTTCATCGGCGTTTTTGAAAAGGAAGCCCAAAAATTAGGCGATTTTTACTTTTTAGCCCAGGGAACGCTTTATCCCGATGTAATCGAAAGTACTTCTTTTAAGGGCCCTTCGGCAACAATTAAATCGCATCACAATGTGGGAGGTTTGCCCGACACATTTGATTTTGAGCTGCTGGAACCTCTGCGCGAGCTTTTTAAGGATGAAGTACGGCAGGTGGGAAGAGAGCTCGGAATTCCGGAAATGATTATTGAACGCCATCCTTTTCCCGGGCCCGGTTTAGCCGTCAGAATTTTAGGTGAAGTAACAGAAAAACGTGTCGAGTTATTACAAAAGGCAGATGCCATTTACATTCAGGAATTGTGGAAAAACGGTTTGTATAATCAAATTTGGCAGGCTTTTGCGGTGCTTTTACCGGTTCGCACGGTCGGCGTAATGGGTGATCAACGAACCTACGAGCACGTTATCGGTTTAAGGGCGGTTACCAGCAGCGACGGAATGACGGCAGACTGGTTTAGAATGCCGAACGAAGTTTTAGCCCGAATTTCCAACCGAATTATTAATGAGGTTCAGGGGATTAATCGGGTGGTCTATGATATCAGTTCCAAACCTCCTGCCACTATTGAATGGGAATAAAATACAAGGAGTAACTCCATGTGCGGTATTGTTGGATATCTGGGTAACCGGGAAGCGGCGCCCATCCTTATCAACGGCTTAAAGCGGCTCGAATACCGGGGATATGATTCAGCCGGTATCGCGACCATTCATGACGAAGCCATACACATCATAAAAGAAGTGGGTAAAATTCGCAAATTAGAAGAAGCTCTTGCTCAAGACATGCCTCCCGGCTTGCTCGGCATCGGTCATACGCGCTGGGCGACGCACGGTAAGCCCAATAAGGTAAACGCCCATCCCCACAGCGATTGCCACAATAATATTATTTTAATTCACAACGGAATCATCGAGAATTTTTCCAGCCTAAAAACGGTTTTGCAGCAGTCGGGACACATCTTCCGCACCGAAACCGATACCGAGGTTATTGCTCATCTAATCGAAGAATTATATGACGGCATTCATTTTGAGGAAGCTTTTCGCGAAGCCCTTCTGAAAATAGAAGGCACCTTTGGCGTTGCAGTGATTACCAAAGACGAGCCGGATAAAATTTTTGTGGCGCGCAAAGGCAGCCCTATCGTTATCGGGATCGGAAGCGACGAATATTTTGTGGCTTCGGATGTTACCCCTCTTATTCCGCACACGCGCAATGTTTTTTATCTTGAAGACGATGAAATGGCAATTCTTACCAAACAAGGCGTGATCACTAAAACCATTCATAATAAGGTTATTGAAAAGCAGGTGCAAAAAATCACGCTCGAATTAAGCGATATCGAAAAACAGGGTTTTGAGCACTTTATGCTTAAAGAGATTTTTGAACAGCCCAAAACAATTATGGATACCATGCGCGGCAGAATTTTGCGTGAAGAAGGGCTGGTTAAATTAGGCGGATTGGCTGAGGTGGAAGACAAACTGGTTCATACGGGCAGAATTATTTTTATTGCTTCGGGAACTTCGTGGCATGCCGCGTTGATCGGGGAATATTTGCTGGAAGAATTTTGCAGAATTCCGGTTGAGGTGGAATATGCCTCCGAATTTCGATACCGAAATCCCATTATTAACGATAACGACATCATTATTGCAATTTCCCAATCCGGCGAAACAGCCGATACCTTAGCCGCGTTAAGAGAGGGAAAACACAAAGGCGCCTTGGTCCTCGGAATTGTAAACGCCGTCGGATCGACTATTGCCAGGGAAACTCATGCCGGGGTTTACATCCACGCCGGACCCGAAATCGGTGTGGCGAGTACCAAAGCCTTTACGTCGCAGGTGACCGCCATCGTGCTTATTACGATTCTTATTGCCCGTAAAAAGTACATGTCCGTTGTGCAGGGAAAACAAATCCTTGACGATCTGCTGAAAATTCCGGAAAACGTCCAAAAAATTCTCGATCAAAACGATTACATTAAAGAGATGGCGGAGACCTACAAAAACCGCCGTAATTTCCTGTATCTTGGCAGGGGGTATAATTTTCCCGTGGCTCTGGAAGGAGCCCTGAAACTGAAAGAGATTTCGTATATCCACGCCGAAGGATACCCAGCGGCGGAAATGAAGCACGGTCCCATAGCCTTAATTGATGAAAATATGCCGGTTGTTTTTATTGCCACTCAGGATGCAATTTACGATAAGGTGATCAGCAACATTCAGGAAGTTAAAGCGCGCAAGGGAAGAGTTATTTGTATCGCCAACGAAGGCGATGAACGGATTAAAGAATTCGCCGATCACGTGGTTTACATTCCGACTACTCACCAGGCTTTAACTCCGTTGCTCACGGTTATTCCGCTCCAACTGTTGGCGTATCATATTGCGGTTCTCCGGGGCTGCGATGTTGATCAGCCGCGAAATCTGGCGAAAAGCGTTACGGTGGAATAGGCGCGTTAACCAACGTTTTTATGCAGGTTGAGTATCGGTGCATTCACTCATCAAGACAATTCGTTAAGCGTTAATGGTGTAAGGGTTAAGCGGCTTCTCCAATGTCTCGGCACGGCTTTCCGCATTCTGCTTTCCGATAATCTTTTTTCCTTTTTCATTTTTCTTACTCATCATGCGTTACTTTTCACCTTTGCCATAAAGGGCGGAGAAAAAGGGGAAGCGTCTTTGTTCCCGGCAATAAATTACCGGGTTACTATCGTTTAATTACTACGAGATTTTCCTAAACAACTAAACAACTAAACCTCTATACCTTTTCCTCCCATCCTCCGACAATCCTAACTTTGTCACTTTAATCTTACTCATCACGCGTCACGGAATTCGTTAAGCGTCTTCCCGGGTAATCGTAATGAGTTATCTCCGCCATCGCTTAAAAGTTTAAATAATCCGATAAAATTATTTTTTAAATAATAAAAAAAACTTTCCTTCTTAACACCAAAAATTTTACTATTTTCTGCCTACTGCTTACTGTTTTCCCCTTTCCCCTTTTTCCTTTAATCTTTTATCTTTTATCTTCCTCCCCTGGCTTAACTTTTGCCTCGTTAAGATTAAACTGAAAATCCTCGGACAAATTGCTGAAAAATTTTCTGAACATAAGCTGATTGCGCCGCGCAAACCAGAAAAGAAACTCCAATAACTGAGGCGTGTGACGCATCCCCCAAACGAATCGCAAAGAACGGCGAATCACCGGTCCTAATTCCTGCCAGGCACGTTTTTCGTACTCCTGTAAAAATTCACGATTCAGTTGATTTGTTTTTAATGCCCGGTCAATCACCTCGCTGGCGATCATTGCGGTTTTAATGGCATTGTGAATCCCCTCGCCGCTCAGGGGATCGACCCAATAACCGGCGTCCCCCACAAGCAAAGCGCCGTTAAACACGCGTTGAATGCCGTTGGCTCCGGCTAAAGGAATGAGCCATGATTTTAAATCACGAATCTCCGGTTTTGATGCAATCCGTTGAGAAAACAGGGAGCTGTTCAAAAATTGAAAGAACATCTCTTTTAGATTAATCTTGCTTTTTTGATACAGGTCTGCCGGCAAACCGAGCCCGATATTGGCTTCATGTTCATTTAGCGGAAAAATCCAGAAGTAACCGGGTTTTAGCTCTTTTGTCCAGTAAAATTCAACCATGTTCGGAATCGTTTGAATTCCGCTTACATAGCCGCGAATGGCTAAAAAACGGTGTTTGGGACGTACTTTAAAACTGTTAAGCGAACGGGCGATAACAGAGCTTGCGCCGTCGGCGGCGATTACAATTTTGGATAAGACATCACTTTCCCGCCCATTGATTTTAACGCGAATGCCGACAACACGATTGTCCTGTTTGAGAGGTTTGGTGGCAATTCCTGCCCGAAAGTCTGCACCCATGGAAATTGCCTGTTGCAAAAGCATATAGTCCAATTCTTTGCGCGGAATAATCAAAAAATCCGCCGAATTGTGTTTGGATTGAAAGGGCACGTCGAGTCGCTGCAATTTGGGAGTGACAAAGCGGATTGCGCGGATGGGGTAAATATGATTTCCGCTAAGTTTTTGCAGAACTCCTAATTCATTCAGCAGTTTGGCGGCGCCGGGCGTTAAACCGTCACCGCAGACTTTTTCGCGGGGAAACACAGCCCGATCTATCAATAAAACCCGATGTCCTTTTTTAGCCAAAAGCCGGGCGCACGTGCTGCCCGCGGGTCCGGCTCCCACGATTACGGCGTCATATTTCATAAAGACCTCAAAGTATTGGCAAGACAGGTGGCATAAAATAAAAAAAATAGCAATACAGTGAAAGAGCAATCCGGGGCACAGCGCAATCTTTATAAAAAACGCCAGCCGTGCAGAAAAAAGCGGAAATCTTAAAGTAATTCAAAATCAAATAAATCGGGAAAATCCCATAAATCAGGGTTCAGACAATAGTAAACATTACCAAAGCCAACTACGGATTTCCGCTTCCAGATTTCGGTTTTAAAGTCTTCACAAAAAATGCAGAGCTATTTTGGTTTTCTTTTCGGGCGGTAGATGTGCGTGCTCGTACCGAAAATCATCTCTGCCGATTCCATGATCGTTTCTGAAAGCGTAGGATGCGGATGGATTGTCATTTTCAAATCCATGGCGTTGGCTGCCATTTCGATTGCTAAAACGCCTTCGGAAATCAGTTCGCCTGCTCCGGCTCCGGCAATACCCACGCCCAGAATACGTTTACTGTCCGGATCGATAATCAATTTGGTTAAACCGTCGGTTCGATCCATGGTTATGGCGCGTCCGGAAGCAGCCCACGGAAAACGAACCACCTCTACCTTGCGTCCCGATTTTTTCGCTTCGATTTCGGTTAAGCCAGCCCAGGCTATCTCGGGATCGGTAAATACCACTGCGGGAATGGCGGCTGGTTCAAAGGCTGTCTTTTCTCCGGCGATGGCTTCCGCGGCTACAAAACCTTCGTGCGAAGCTTTGTGAGCCAACATTGGTTCGCCGGCAATGTCGCCGATGGCGTAAATAGTCGGTTCATGAGTACGCCGCTGCTCGTCAACCAGCACAAAACCTTTTTCGTCGATTTTTACGCCGGTGTTTTCCAGACCGATACCGTCGGAGTTTGGCGTTCTGCCGACGGAAATCAGTACCCGATCAAAAATCTGTTCCGGTTCTGTTACATTTTCTCCCTCAAACATGACCAGAACCCCGTCTTTCTGCTCCTTCATTTTCGTTACGCGGGTGTTCAACATAATGGAGGCAAATTTTTTCTGCAGGCGTTTGTAAAGAACATTGCTCAAATCGCGGTCCGCTCCCGGCAGAATGTCGGGCAGCATTTCAACCACATGAACTTCGCTGCCCAGAGCGGAATAAACCGTTCCCATTTCCAAACCAATATAGCCTGCGCCAATAATCAGCAGTTTTTTGGGAATGTTCTCCAAGTTCAGCGCCCGGGTGGAAGTCATTACTCTGGGACTATCGACGGACAGGGCGGGGATTTTTGCCGGACGCGAACCGGTGGCAAGAATAGCGTAATCGAATTTCAATTTTTGTTTGCGACCGTCAATGTGGGCGACTTGCAACGTGCCGGCGTCCAAAAATGTGGCGGTTGCGCGCAAATGGTTAATTTTACGCTGTTTGCTCAGTATCCCGAGTCCGCCGGTCAAACGATTGACCACGCTGTCTTTCCATGAGCGTAATTTGTCGAGATCAATTTTAGGTTTGCCGAAGGCAACTCCCCAGCCGGATGCTTCCTGGGCTTCGTTCAATAATTTTGCCACATGCAGCAGTGCTTTGGAGGGAATACATCCGCGGTAAAGACAAACGCCGCCCGGATTTTTTTCCGGATCTATTACAGTAACTTCCAGTCCGAGATCGGCGGCTA
>JAJRSN010000332.1 GCA_024278715.1 Calditrichota bacterium | reverse complement strand
TGGGTGTTTAGGTGTTTAGAGGTTTAGTTGTTGAGAATGAATTCCGTAGGAATTAAACGATAGTAGCCCAGTAATTTATTGCTGGGAACAAAGACGACTTCCCCTTTTTCTCCGCCCTTTAGTGCAAAGATGAAAAGTGACGAGTAAGAAAAAAAAAGATTATCAGAAAGCAGAATACAGAAAGCCGTGACAACAATTTATCATTCTAAGCGAGTCGGAGAGGTACGATTATACGCTTACACGCTTAACCCTTAACGAATATGTGACCGGAGAAGCCGCTTAACCCTTATACGCTTAACGATTAACAAATTCTGCCAAAAAAACAAGGATTTCAGTGTTAGTATAAGTGCAAATAACTATTAGCAGCTTCTTTCCTGCATCATTCGCGGGTTTGTCGTTCCCCAAAAAGAGGAATCCCCGATGAAAAGGGATTCCTCGTAAAACTTCGGAATTCTTATGATCGGAGCAAAATCCTATTCCAGGTTGACGGTACAACGGGCGTAAATTCTTCTGCCCAGCAGCGGTCCCCAGATGTAAATAACGTCGCCCAGATTTCCGCAGTTGTCATACATAAGGGGCGATTCCACATCTGTCTGCTGAAAATCAAAAAGATTTTTCGCGCCGACGGCAAAACGGAAGGAAGAACCGAACGATTTGGCAATTTCCGCGTTTACCACCAAAAAGACGGGCGATTTTTTTCTTTTTAGTGACCCGTCTTTATTGTAGGCTGTTTTATATACTTTGCGTAATTCCATCGGTCCCGTAACCTGACCGTCCAAATTGAAGGAAATACCGGGAGATTTGGCGTCGTAGTTTAGCGACCATTTAAATTTGTGTTCCGGGCGGGCATGACCCAACACGCCGCTTGCCAGTCTGTATTTTTCGAAAATATGACCAAGCGTTAAATAGATGCTGTTAAAAAAGATATTACTATAATTGACCTCCACTCCATAAATCGATGACGGAGCTTCGACGTTTTCCACAATAAAACTTTTTGTTACATAATCGTTATAGGCGTTAATGTAGTTATCGATTTGATGATAAAAAGCGGAAACGGAAAAATTTTGATTTACTTTGCTAAAATCCAAAGAGAAATTAAAGCTGCTCGATCTTTCCGCTTTGTCTGCCAGATAACGGGTGTGGTACTTATATTTTGCGCCGGTTCCGTGATCCAATTCGTAAAAAGTGGTCGGCGCGCGAAAACCCTGTCCGTAGGAAAACCGGAATGTCCAAAAAGAATCGAATTGTCTCTTGAAAATAAACGAGGGAGTCAGAATATGTCCGAAAATATTGTGGCGATCGTACCTGAGCCCCAAAACAAATTCCGATTCCGGAGAAGGAATGTAATCGAACTGAAAAAACAAAGACCCTGTTTTATAATTGTAAGGATGGATGGCAGTATTTTCGTCTAATTTTTCCGTACGATAAGACAGACCGCCGGTGAGGTTAATCTTGTTTGAAAATTTGTAATCATATTGCAGTTCGTTGTAGGTTAAATTTTGATTGGCAACATATACGAATCCTTCGTAGTCGGAATCCTGAAAGTGCGAAGTGTAGCTGGATTTAACGGCTAAACGACTGTTCGGAGAAAGGTCGTGTCTTATCTCCGACACGATATCGAATCGTTTGGTGAGAATGGATTCGGTGAAATTTCTGAAAACCAGAGAATCCAGAGTTTCGATAAAAGAGTGATTCGAAGAAACCGCTCCGCCCTGGCGTTCTTCGGCTAGTCCGCTGACGCGAACGGTCAAATACGTTTTAGCGGCTGCCTGGTAGGACATTTTACCGTTTAAAAACGATCTGGTATTGCCGGCATATTCGGTTATTCCGTCTTTGTCCCGGTCAACGGGCTTAATATTGTAAAATTCACCGTTAATAAGAATGCCGACGTCGCTCGGTTTGAACGACGCGCTGCCGTTGATCTTCTTTTCACCGTATTGCCCGATTTGGGCGTCAAAATTTATTCTCGGAATAAAAGAGGGCTCCTTTGTTCGGATATTTACAATTCCTGCAATGGCGTCGCTGCCGTATAAAACGGAATTCGCCCCTTTTATGATTTCCAACTGATCAATAAGATTCGCGGGCAGTTCCAGATAACCGTAGGTTTGTCCGAGACTGCTAAACAGAGGTATTCCGTCAATAAGAACCTGGGTATATCGTCCGGGCAGCCCCTGCAAAGATATGCTCGCCGCATTACATATTGAACATTCGATCGAGGGATCAATACCGATTATTGATTGGGTCGCTTCCAAAAAGTTTGAAGGATTCCTTCGTTTGATTTCCTGATAAGTAATTACATCGGTTCGCACGGGAGAGTCTTTGAGATAGCGTGGAATTCTCGTTCCCGTTACCACAATCGCGTCGCCTTCAATGATTTCGGGTTGCAGTTTAAAGTTCAGCTTAACCGAGGTTGATGAATTTACGGATATTTTCGTCTCCATTGTCCGGTAACCGATCATCTGAACGGAAACAATATATTTTCCTTCGGGAATGTCGGAAATCATGAAATGTCCGTTTTGATCCGATGAAGCTCCGAATTCGGTTCCTTTGAGTATGATATTAACGCCCGGCAGGGGTTCCTTTGTTACAAAATCAAATACATATCCTGAGATTGAATTCCGGGCAGTGAGCGCGTAGATTTGCAAGGTTAAAAAAATAACGGAAAAATAGAAAATTTTCACAAATTTGTTTTGCATTTTTGAATATCTCCTTTGTTAAAATTAACGGATAGAAAATCGATCCGATAACCCGTCGTTTATTAAAACAATTAAACCCGATTACTCTTTTTAAATATTTAATGAAGGAGGGGCTCTTCGGAGATATTGGAAGAAAAGTTTTTCTTGAAGATTGAATGTTTTGAATAGATTTCGAATAAAGATGAGTAATTTTGTTTTACATCGGATTGAAAGTACCTGTATCAAAAAATAATTAAAGACCGTGATCAGAAAATAATTTAAATATTCCAATTGCGTGTGCTTATGAGCGGATTTTGAAGGCGAATGAATCGGCAGGGCGTGGCTGTGATAAATCATTCGTCCGTTAGGCAGAATATGATAATGCATAAAGAAAATGGTAATAAGGATAGAAGCGATTAAAACAGCGATAACAAAAAATACAAGGTACTTAAAAAAGTTTTTCTTTGCTGACGAAAACATTCTGCTACCTTTACCATCGATTCGATTTTGTAATTCTCTCCCGAGTTTGCGGAAGAGAACAGCTTTTTTGTTATCAAATAAGATCGCGCGCCGCCATGGTGTTATTATACCAACAGATGTTAAACATATATAACAAACAAAATTTATTATATTGGAAATCCAAAGTCAATTTTTTTAATATCTTTAAAGTTATATTCTTGTTTTTTTAGAATAAAAGAAAACAAAGAAGGCGTCGTTAGCGGCGAGGTAGTTGAATTAAATAATAACCACAAAGTTCGCAAAGGAGTCACAAAGGGTACAAAGAAGAATACATCAAATTGAATTTAAAATTGGAATTAAAATGGCAACGAACTCGCTGATTTGATTAACATAAATCCAAAATAGGTGCGCCGGGGTCTGAGTCAGTGGCGGGTATATGACACTATTTCAGTAAAAATATCCTGCGCGCTTTTAATTGATTGTCCGTTTTCAAAACGTAAAAATACGTGCCACAGGCAATCATTTTGCCTTGACCGTCTTTGCCGAGTCATTGCAGATCATCTTAATCGATCCTTTAGCCAGTTGCCTGATGACCTTGGCGTTGGGAGCATCAAACTAAGCCTTCAGATAAAACATGCCGAATGGAAAAAATAAATCGGTTCTTTGTCCATTGTAAAAAAGCTTCGGTCACATCAGCCAATAATCGTTGTCCTTATCAGGGACAATACCTTCATGGTAAATATATTTAAGCGTAATTTGCGGATATAGCTTTTTAAAAATGTGGTACTTCTTCGGATTAACCAATTCCGCCGAATATTTCACTTCGCAGGCTAATTTCTCTTTTAAAATAAAATCAACTTCATAGCCCTGCTGATTACGCCAGAATTTTATCTCCTCTTCAGGAAGCCGGTCTGAAAATTGACGAAAAATAAAATTCTCAAAGACCTGCCCTTTGTCCTGTTTTAAATCCAGTGGTCTGAAGTCTTTTAATAGTGCATTTCGTAATCCAATATCGTTAAAATAAACTTTGGGCATCTTTTTTATTTCATTTCTAACATTTTTTGTTAAGGGATGCACCACCGATAAAATAAACGACTTACGCAGAGTGAAAAGATAATTTTCAACAGCCGTGTGCGAAAGGCGCAGTATTTTTGCCAGACTGTTTATATTTAGAAGATTACCGCACTGACTTGCCAGAATCCTTAATAAATTTAAAACATTCCGATCGTTTTTTATTCCGCTTTCCAGTATATCCTTTTTAATGTACGAATGAATCAGATCGCGTAAAACTTCTTCCTTTTCTTCTTCTGTTTGGGCTAAAACTACTCTGGGATATCCGCCATAAGTCATATAATCATTTATCTGTTTCAACAGCTCACGACGGTAGGCAATCGGAACATCATCCAGAGATAAACGATCGTAAGGAATGGATCTTACTAATTTCGCCAGATTCTTTTCTCCTTATAAACAGTAAAAATTCATCCAGAGATAAAGTGTTCAGGATGTAAATTTTTTTTCGTCCGGCAAGAGAATCTTTGAATTTGGCATCAAGATAAAAGGCGGAAGAGCCCGTTACATAAAGTTTGACGAAATCCGCATACTCATCATAAAGATACTTCAAAAAATTTGTGGGATTATTAAGGTACTGAATCTCGTCTATCAGGAAGATATTTTTTTGTTTTTTATCGATTGTAAATAAAGAAAAAATATTTTTAGGATGTTCATTCAGGGAATCGAGGAAGTCCGGATCCTCAAGATTAACATAATAGACTGAATGTTTTTGTTCCTGCAAATCATTCAAAAACTGCTTTAAAAGAGTTGTTTTGCCGACCTGGCGAGCGCCTGTGATAATAATAAAGGATCTTGTATTAAGATCGGCAACAAGGTATTCAAATAAATTTCGTCTGACCATTGACTTATAAACCGTTTAATTGATTTAAAAGAAATTAATATGAATTATTTGCTTTGGCAAATGAAAATAATTTAATATTTTTATTTTTGAAAAGTAAAAAACATATCAGTTTAGTCGGTAAAATTCAGTTCATTTAGTTTTGGCAGAATTTTGTTGTTGCCTTGCGGATTGGCTTTGCTGACGGGTCGTAAAACGTACCGATCAGTCTGACGTTCGTAATAACAGACAAAGGTCTTGTTTAAAAGAGGAAACAGAAGGTTTTAATTAACTCCTGTTTCCTCGGTTGAAAGGTCTATTTCAGTAAAAACATTTTACGTACTTTGTGCGCCCGGTCTGTTTTCAAAACGCAGAAGTACATGCCGCTGGCAACGGCTTTACCCTGCTCGTCTTTGCCGACTCAATGATGTAACGCAGAGTTTGCATAAGAAACGTCAATGGAGCAAAGAATAATAAAACAATTGTAATAATGAGGAAACTAATTCTCCGATTTAATCGCTAAAAATCAAAAAAACTTCCGCATAATCCGGGTAATCTTTGTAATCTGCGGTCAAAGTTTGTTTTGAAATATCATTGTGCTTAATTTTATTTCAATAAAAAAACAACGGGTTTATCATGCAAGTAAAACCAAAGTATTTAGCCGTTTTCTCGGGTGCTCTTTTTTTAGCGGCTCTAATAGTGCATCTTTTAATCTTTTTAGGGATGCATAAAATTCCCTATTTTTTGGATGTGCTGCTTACAGCCGGAATGGTTATAGCCTGGGTGTTTAGTAGTAAAATTTTAAGGCAGATTCAGAATACGGAACTTGGAATGCATCCTGTCAGGCTCCTCACGCAAAATGCGCCCAACTGGCTGGTGGGAATAACCGGCTTTTTTCTGTTTTATGCTGTCGTTAATCTGGGAATGATGATTAGCACCAACTGGACGGGAAGCAATTTACGCGGTGTTTCAGGATTTTGGCTGTTCTTTTATTCTTTTGCGCTGGTGGTTAGTCTTGCGCGCATCAGGCAGTTGAGCATACATGCGGAAGATAACGATCAGGAACATGACCAAGGAATTTGAATCGATGAAACCAACCGTTAAATCCAAAATGCCTAATTTGAATCTTTCGGTTTTTGCAGTAATGACGCAGTTGGCGGAAGAACATAAAGCCGTCAATCTTTCGCAGGGTTTTCCGGATTTTGATTGTAATCCGGAGCTTGTCGATCTTGTTTATCAATATTTAAAAAGCGGGAAGAATCAATACGCGCCCATGCCCGGAGTTCCGGCGCTTCGCGAGGAAATTTCCAAAAAGATCTCCGGACTCTATAGAGCAAATTATGATCCGCAGACGGAAATTACGATAACCGCGGGCGCCACGGAAGCTTTGTATGCTGCAATAACCGCCGTGGTGTCATCTGGAGACGAGGTGATTATTTTTGAGCCTTTCTATGACGCTTATCCCCCCGTTGTTCAATACAGCGGAGGAAAGCCGGTTTTTATTCGTCTGTCTCCGCCTGATTTTTCAATTCCCTGGGATGAGGTAAAAAAAGCAGTTACATCGCGAACAAAGCTAATGATTTTTAATTCGCCGCACAATCCCACCGGTTCGATTCTGAACGAAGACGATCTGCGGGAATTGACAGAAATTGTGGACGGAACATCCGTTTTGATTGTCAGCGACGAGGTTTATGAACACATAGTGTTTGACGGTTTCCGGCATTTGAGTTTGGCGACCCATTCCGAGCTGCGGAAACGCACGTTTTTGATCAGTTCCTTCGGGAAAACATACCACACAACCGGCTGGAAAATCGGTTATTGCGCCGCCCCGGAGCCGCTAACCTCAGAACTGCGCAAAATCCATCAGTTCATCACATTCGCGGTAAACACACCCGTTCAATGGGCTTACGCCGAATTTTTAAAGGATCGGAATGATTACCTTGCGTTGTCCGCATTTTATCAGAAAAAACGCGATCTGTTTCGCCACTCCGTCGATTCATCCCGTTTTGAGGTTCTTCCC
>JAJRSN010000331.1 GCA_024278715.1 Calditrichota bacterium | reverse complement strand
TCCGGCGATCTTTCGCGAACCCGCGAATTCACATTAAGGGGTTTGGCTTTTGAATTGGATTACCGCAATTTGCGCGGAATCGGATTTGTCTCGTACGACTCGCGAGACGCCATTCTCAATAAAGAAAAATATCAGGGCAAGGCGTCTTTTAATCATTTTGTGGTACTTGATCAACGATTTCCTTACACCCCCGGCGACAGCCTTCGCGGACCTGATAATTATGATTTAAGTTGGCTGAATGCCGTTAAAGAACTTACCTATGGCGGACATCTGCAATACACGTTTACTCCCGGCACCTTTTTCGGCATGAGCTATTACGAAAGCGCCTACGACCGCTATCTTGATCCTAATCCTTATGAAATTGTCGGACAGGACAATTCGGGCAACCAGAACTGGGATATCAGGCAGGTCACGGCAGACAGCGAAATAAAGCAGGCTTACGGCGGGGCGGCTGCGCGCGGCAGCAATCCCTTTTGGAATAAAGCGATTTCCTTCCGAAGGGTTTACGGCGTTAATTTCCAAACGGTCTGGCGCAATATCGCTCTGCAGGGCGAATACGGTATTTTGGACAAGAGTTCGTCGGGATTCAGATTCGGCGCCGGACCGCGGGCTTTGGTGGCTTCCGTTTACTGGCAGCAGGAAAATTTTAACGTGTTGGCGCTCTATCGGGATTATGCCCTCGGTTTTGATAATCCCTACCAGCGTTCGTTTTCCAACTATCGGCGCTACAAAGGAACGATTTTCGAAGATTATTACTATTTGCAATCTCCGCTTTACGGACAGCTTTACATCAACAATCCGCAGCCCCAGGCGGAGCAGGGATTCTATTTAAATACCTATTATCAAATGCTGCGCCAGGTAACGTTGCGCATGGAATACGACAACTGGCTGCGTAAATCCGATCGGGCTAAAAATTATCGACTGGTGGGAACCGTCGATTATCGTCCGGTTTACCCGTTGGTTATTCAATTAAGACAAAAGTGGCAGGCGCGGGAGCCTCAGAATGATTTGACCCCGAATCGGTTTTACAAAAATTATGAATTCAGGGGGCGGCTGCGTTTTCGGCTTTCCAATTACGACGCTTTTGATATTTTGTACGCGAATTCAAAATTGATTGTGCATCCGCGACCGAGAGTATTCGGCGATATGGCGTTAGACGGCGAAGCCATTGCCGCCAACTATTCGCACAATTTCAACCGGAATTTCCGGCTGAGCGGAATGCTTGCTTATTACAAGGGATTTTTCTGGAATTTTGAGGAAACACAATTTGTGGTAATGGACAGCCGCCGCGGCGCTCTGCGCTTCTGGCTTTCCGTGTATTCACGCTTAACGTCAAATCTTTCGGTCAGATTAAAATACACGGCGGATCATCATAAACCGATCAATAATATTCGTTTTGAACCATGGCAGTCAACGTTGGACGCTAATAAGGGGAAGATGTTTGCAGCGCCGTGGAATCGTTCGCAAGAGCATAATTTTTATCTTGAACTGAACTATAACTTTTAGTAGAGGCATAGAATGAAAATAGTTCGTCTTATTGTAATTGTAAGTTTTTTGATTACGGCTGGAAACGCCCAGCTCGGGAATTTAAATTTGAATAAAATGCGCTACGGACAGGATGTTAATATCCGCACGGCGCGTATGCTGGGGATTGCCGGAAGCTGGCTTGCCATGAAGGGGGCAATCGGAAGCGGAATAGAAAATCCGGCTTTGATTGCAGCGCAGGCTAAAACCTTGCTTGTGAACGGCGGATTGGCGATTAACAAAACCGTCGAAGATCGGCAATTTCCCTATTACGATTCGTTTGTGGGCTTTAACGATTACGGCTCCTATTCAATGAATTCAAACTGGTTTTATTCCGGTTATTTCAACATCCGCTTAAGCTACCCCATGCCTGTAATCCGGCGGTTAACCGTACAGGGCGGAATAACCCCGTTCAAAGATTTCCGTTACAAATATACGGAAGAAGTGCGGGATCCTAACGACAAAACCGACAAGCTGTTGGGCTACAACTGGATTGACCAGAGTGGGCTTTTAAAACTGGGATATTTTTCCGCCGCCTTTGAGGCGATCCCCGATTTAAGCGTCGGTGTAAGCGTCGGCTTTTTGTGGGGCTCTATTGATTCGACCAGGCAAATCGAAATAAAAATTTCCGAAGAACGCGATCGGCTCTCCCGTCAAAGGACGCTGCAAAAAACTCCGGTTATCGCCGTTTTTGGGCTTCACTATCGGGTAAACAACAGACTGGCGGTAGCTTCAAGCGTTAGGCTGCCCTATCGGTTGCGGTTTGATAATCAACTTACCGACGCTGTCCGCGATACCGTTCTTTCAGTAGTTAATGAGAAAATCACTTATCCTTTGCGCATCGGAGCGGGTTTGGACTATCGTTTTCAGAACATTTTAAAGGCAAGGGTTTTAATCGATTTTTATTACGAGTACTGGAGCCAATTTAAAGACAGTCGTTTTTCGCAAATATCGTTTAACGATACCTACACCGTCAGGGCTGGCGTGGAACACGTGTTTTTTAATAGTGTTCCTTTCAGGATCGGATTTTCTTATCGGGAAGTTCCGGAAAACCGCGAACTCTCGCGCACTTTGCTGACCGTCGGAACGGGGTGGTCTTTAAACAAGCTGCGGATTAACGCGGCAGGCGGTTTGTCGAGTCAGGAATATTATCAACATGATTTGTTTCCGGATAATATTTACGGACTCAGCCCGCGCACAGATCTGGATCGCGTTAAATGGACGAATTATTTTATTCGGCTGGATTTAACTTACAACTTATTTGAATAAAGCGGATGGTATTCAATGGTCAGACAATTTATATTTATTCTGGTTTTTGGTTTTGGTCTGAATTTATTTGCCGGAGAGAAACCGCAAAAAATCTATATTTTTTATACGAACGATATTCAGGGTAAAATCGGAAAGCAAAAAGCGCGGTTTATGAATCCCAATTATCCTCCCGTGCTTGGCGGCGGAGCCTCGGCATATAACATTATCCAACAAATTCGACAAAAAGCGGGAAAAAACGGCGATTTGGTGCTTTTGTTTGACGCCGGAGATTTTTTGAGCGCTTCATCGGATCTTGTGCGAAATTCCAAGGGCAGGGCAATTATTGAATTCATGAACAAAATGGGCTACGACGCCATCGTTCCCGGCATTGACGATTTTTCTTTTGCCGGAAGCGGATTGTTTGATCTGGCGAAAACAGCCGATTTCCCCTTTGTGGCGGCAAATATTAAAATGCGGAGCGGAGCGGCGAAATCCGAACCGTTTCTACCGTCTGTGATTATCGAGAAAAAGGGCGTAAAAATAGGCGTTTTGGGAATTATCAGTCAATCGGCTCAATACATCGATGATCAGGAAAAAATAAAAGATTTTGAATTTCTTCCGGAACTCGAAGCCGCCAAAAGAGAAGTGAAAAGACTGAAAGAAGCGGGCTGCGATCTGATAATAGCGCTCGCCCATCTCGGTTTGCCTTATGATGCGGAAGAATTTTATCCTGTCATTCGGGAACAGGACCGCCAGCGCATTATTAAAAAATCATTTTTAAATACCATGGAACTGGCGCATTACGCGGATGGCATAGACCTGATATTTTCCGGAAGGATTCATCGCGGTTACGATAAGCCCTGGGAAGACCCGTTGACCCATACCCTGTGTTTTCAGAACTATGCTTACGGCGGAAATTTGGGATCGGTTGTTTTGAACCTGGATCCAGAATCAAAAAGCTTTTTGGGCTACGATTTTCTGAGCGAAGAAGGGTCTTTGTTGCTTTTAACCGAAGACGAATTTTTGCCAAATCCTGAAATGGCTGAATTCATTGACAGCTTGCAGACCGCGTACTCCGCTTTTCCGGACGAAATAATCGGTTATACTTTAAATACGCTTACCAGAAGTTCTCAGGGTGAATCTCCTCTGGGCAATTTAATGTCCGATGCCATGCTAAAAGCCTCCGGCGCCGATTTTGCCTTTAACAACTTTAATAGTATCAGACAAAATTTACCGATCGGTCCCATCACCAAACAAGACTTACTCGACGCTTTTCCCTTTGCCAACGAACTCGTGGTCATCGAAGTCAAAGGCAGTTTGTTAAAAGATTTAATGGAACGAAGCGTGGTCGGCAGTTTTATGGGCGTTGCAATTGCTGGCGGGCGCGTTGTTTATGATCCCAAACGTCCTGACGGCAGCCGAATAGTTTCTTTTAGTATTAAAGGCAAACCGGTTGAAAAAGATAAAATTTATCGTGTGGCTACATCGTCCTACATTGCGGAGGGTAATTCCGGCATGACGCCGCTCAGTTTTTTACCGGAAAAGAACTTTCATTTTACCGGAAAGCTGATTCGTGAAACGGTGATTGAATACATTCGCAAGAACAGTCCGTTGAATATTCGGGTTGACGGAAGGTGGAAGAGGAAATAAAAAATAAAAAATAAAAAAGGCTTTTATATCTTAACCCAGAACTTCCTGTTCATGATAAAAATCCGTTTGAGGGTTAAAATATAAAAGCCGAATGCTCCCGAAGATTAGGAGAGCGTGTCGTCTTTAATACGGATATTGCTCAAGACAAAAATCACGCCGAGTAGCACAAGCTGTAAAAATATATAGGTTTCCATGGTTCGTCACTCTTAGTTTTGTAAATGTAAACTTCTGAAAATCGTCCAACGGTCAATGTAATGTCTGAAATTTTTAATTTTAAACGGTTCATGAACAATTTCGGTCAAATTATCGGCTTCCGTGAATATTTTAGATGATTTATTGCTGATAAAGATAACAGGAATTTTTGCCGTAATCGGGTCTTTGCGCAATCGCCTGAAAAAATCACGCGGCGAATTTTCGATAAATGTTTCATCAACCACAATAATCTTGGGTCGTTGAAAATGAGCTTTACGGAAAAGATCGGAGATATGACTAACGGTGACGATCCTGTAATTGTAAATTCCAAGAAGGTCCTGTATCAATTTTGCCCGATACGGGTCTTGTTCGCAGATAAAAATCTTCATGATAAACTCCTTTTAAAAATTTGCTACGGCATCCGTTAAAATTCTTGCCTTAATGGCAGAGGAGATGATATTTGGCAAAACATCCATCAGATCATGAATATTTTCCTTATACACAGTCAGGATGTCGTCGTCGGAGAAAGAGATTTTAATTGAAAAATATCTTCTGCCCTGTTCGTCTTCCAAGGTTTCTATTCTGAATTGACCGTCAAGTATTTTATCGATCATCATTTTATTACTCCATTCTTTTTTTTAATTTAAATAAAAGCAATAATAATGCCAAATTGTAACCACCGAAAAAACAGTGAGTAAGAGGTGAAAATAAAGTAATTGCCATAATTACAATAAATATAAAAGGTTAGAGAAGCGTTTAAAATAAAAATTGCATTTTCTGCAATTTTTTAAAAGATCGGGTTGCATAAAATGCAATTATCACTCTTTTAAACGATTCATCAGCGTACGATAGTT
>JAJRSN010000330.1 GCA_024278715.1 Calditrichota bacterium | reverse complement strand
GATATTTTGCGTACCGCTTTTGTGTGGGAAGAGCTGGAAGAGCCGTTGCAGGTTGTTTACAAAAGCGCGGATATTCCTTTTTCCGTTCGGGACTGGCGTGACATCTCTCCTGTTGATCAGGAAAAGGCTCTGGAAGAATTCATGCTCAAAGACCGCAAGTCCGGTTTGGATTTAACCGACGCGCCTTTGATGCGCTTCAGTTTAATGCGGCTTGACGAATCCGCCTGGTATTTTGTCTGGACGCATCATCATTTGCTGTTTGACGGTTGGGCGCTGCCCGTCATTTTACGCGAAGTCTTTTTGTTTTATGAAAATTTTGATCAGGGAAAAGACATTCAACTGCCCCCCGCGCGTCCTTACCGCGAATACATCGCCTGGTTGAAAAATCAGGACATGACCGAAGCCGAAAATTTCTGGCGAAACTCCCTAACAGGATTCAGCGCGCCCACTCCCTTTGTAGTTGACAAAAAAAAGCAAACCGATCAATACGGCTACAACCACGACCGCTACATTCTGGATGACGAGCTTTCGCGGAATCTGCATCAACTCTCTCACGATCATCAGTTGACGGTCAGCACGCTCATTCAGGGCGCCTGGGCGTATTTGCTTCATCGGTACAGCGGCGAAGAGGACGTGGTTTTTGGGGTTACCGTTTCCGGTCGTCCGGCGGAAATTCCCGGCGCGGAAGAAATCGTCGGGCTGTTCATCAACACTTTGCCCCTGCGCGTGCAAATCGATCCGCAAAAAGCCATAATCGACTGGCTGAAAGAAATCCAGTTAAAACAGGCGGAATTACAGTCGTATTCTTTTACGCCTCTGGTGCAAATTCAAAGCTGGAGCGACGTGCCACGCGATCTGCCGTTGTTTGAAAGCATTGTCGTTTTTGAAAATTATCCGGTAGGCGATCAGCTTGCGCAAAAAGCAGCCCGCATTCAAATGAGCGATTTAAAATCAATGGAAAGCACCAACTACCCGATCACCATTATTTCTTCGCCCGGACAAAAAACCGCCATTGACGCGGCTTATCAAACAAACCGTTTCAGCAAACAAACCGTTCAACGCCTGTTTTTGCATCTGGAGCTGATATTGCGCGCTTTTACCCGTCAACCGAACGCGCCTTTAAACTCCGTTTCCGTTTTAACCGACGAAGAACGCCAAAAAGTTATTCACGAATGGAACCAGACCGCGCGTCCCTTTCCTGACCATTTAACAATTCACGAATGGTTCGAAAATCAGGCGGAGCGAACCCCGGACAACATCGCCGTTTCGGACGAAAGCTCCCAAATCACCTATCGCGAATTAAATCGAAAAGCCAATCAACTCGCCAACTATTTACGAACGCTAAACGTGGGACCCGACGTTCTTGCGGGCATCGCCCTGGAGCGTTCCGTTGAATTAATAATCGCGATTATGGCAGTATGGAATGCGGGCGGCGCTTATGTGCCCCTCGTTCCCGAATTCCCGGAAGAACGCCTGCAATTCATGATCGAAGACTCGGGGGTAAAGCTTTTAATAACCAAAAATAATTTTGAATCGCTTTTCAAGTCCAATTCCATTCCCCGCGTGCTCCTCGATTCAGATAAAGAAAAAATCGAGAGCCAAAGCGACGAAAATCCGCCAAATGTCAACGATCCCGACAATTTGGCTTATGTGATTTACACATCGGGTTCCACAGGGACGCCAAAGGGAGTTCTGTTGCACCACAAAGGCGCCTGCAACACGGCTCAAAACCTGATAGAAGATTTTCATGTGACCGATAAGAGTCAGGTGCTGCAATTTTCATCGTTCAGCTTTGACGGTTCGGTGGCTGAATTTATGATGTCTTTGCTATCGGGAGCGACATTACACATCGCTTCGCGGGAAACCTCGCTGAATATCGAAACCATGACCCGCTTCTTAAACGAGCGACAAATCACCACCGCAACCCTGCCGCCCGCTTTGTTAAAGCTTCTGGAACCGGAAAAAATAAAGTCCTTGAAAGTTCTGATTTCCGTGGGAGACCGCTGTCCCTGGGATCTGGCGCTGCGCTGGAATTCCGGACGCAATTTTTTTAACGGCTACGGTCCCACGGAAACGACCATCGGCAGCATCTGGGGAGAAGTGAAGGCGGAAAGAGACGACACGCTTTCGGCGCCTATCGGCAAAGCCAACGGCAACGTTCGCGCGTATGTTCTGGATGAAACCCTTAACCCCGTACCCATCGGTCTGCCGGGCGAGCTGTTCATTTCCGGGGCGGGAGTGGCGCGCGGCTATCTGAACCGTCCCGATCTCACCGCCGAACGTTTTTTGCCCGATCCCTTTTCCGATGAAAGCGGCGCGCGAATGTACCGCACCGGCGACCTTGTCCGCTTTCTGGAAGACGGGTCAATGGAATTTGTGGGACGTGTTGATTTTCAGGTTAAGCTGCGCGGTTACCGGGTGGAATTGGGCGAAATCGAAGCGCAACTGATTCAGCATCCCGACATCAAAGATGCCGTGGTCATCGCCCGCGAAGATTTCGGCGACAAATATCTTGCAGCCTATCTCTTGCCTGCCGACGATAAAAAGCCCGATATTGAAGATCTGCGCCAGAACCTGCGCCAAAAGCTGCCCGATTACATGGTTCCTTCCGCCTTTACGATTATGGACTCTTTTCCGCTCACGCCAAGCGGCAAGGTAAATCGCCGCGCTCTGCCCGTTCCGGAATCGGTTCAAACCGGCGACAAATATGTCGCGCCGGTCACTCCCGAAGAAGAGCTTATCGCCAATATCTGGTCGGATGTTTTACATAAAGACAAAATCGGCATTCACGACAGCTTTTTCGATTTGGGAGGACACTCCCTGCTGGCGACCCAGGTTATCTCGCGTCTGCAAAGCGCCTTTGAGATGACCATTCCCTTAAAATATTTATTCGAATATCCCACGATTGCCGAATTAGCCCGGCAGATCACAATACTTCAAAAACAGGGTTCCGCCGCGGAAGCGCCTCCGCTGGTTCCGGTTTCCAGAGATCAGGAGCTGCCGCTTTCTTACGCTCAGCAGAGACTCTGGTTTTTGGATCAGCTTCAGCCGGGAAGCTGGTTTAACAATATCCCGGCAGCCATTCGTTTACACGGTCGCCTGAACACCGATATTCTTGAGCGCTGCTTTAATCAAATGATTGAACGGCACGAAACGCTGCGCACCATCTTCGACGACCGCGAAGGCAAGCCCATTCAGGTAATTCGGCAGCCTTACGCCTACAAATTGGAAGTTATCGACCTGAGCGCTTATCCCGAAGACGAACAGGAACAGATGATCGGCAAGCTGGCGCAGCAGGACGCCCGCGAACCCTTTGATCTGAAAAACGGACCGCTCTTCAGAAGCAAACTGCTGCGTTTGAATGACGAAGAATACATTTTACTTTTTTCCATGCACCACATTATTTCCGACGGGTGGTCTATGGGCATTTTCGTGAGCGAAATCGCCGCGCTCTATTCGGCGCTGCTCGAAGAGCGCAAGGCAAACCTTCCGGAGTTGAAAATCCAGTATGCCGATTACGCCCACTGGCAGCAAAACCGGTTAAAAGACCAGACGCTCGAAAAAGAGATGGAATACTGGCGTCAACATATCGGAATGAATCCTCCGACGCTTCAACTGCCGCTCGATTTTCCCCGCCCGGCGGTTCAAACCTTTAATGGCAAAACGCTCTCGGTCGATATTCCGCCCGAAATCGTTTCCAAACTTAAAGAGCTCAGCCGTCAGGAAAGCGTTACCCTGTTCATGACCATGTTGGCGGCTTTTCAGACATTGCTGTTCCGTTACAGCGGTCAGGACGAAATTTTAGTGGGCTCGCCGATCGCCAACCGCACCCGTCAGGAATTGGAACACATCATCGGATTTTTTGTCAATAACATCGTAATCAAAAGCGATTTTACCAATCGTCCCGAATTTACGGAACTGCTGCGGCAAATTCGCGAACACACGCTCGGCGCTTACGCTCATCAGGACGTGCCGTTCGAAAAGATCGTCGATGAATTGCAAAAGGAACGCGATCTCAGCCGCTCGCCCATCTTTCAGGTAATGTTTGTGATGCAGAACCTGCCCCAAAGTCGTTTTGATTTACCGGGCTTGACCATGGAAGGCATGGAAGAAGAAGCCGGTTCCGCCAAATTCGATCTCTCCCTGGTGGCGATGGAATCGGGCGACCGGATGCGTCTGGATTTTGAGTTTAACACCGATCTGTTTAAAGATTC
>JAJRSN010000329.1 GCA_024278715.1 Calditrichota bacterium | reverse complement strand
TCTTTACTAAAGCCAAAATCCAAACGCAGGTTGACGCCTTCTTTCGGATTCAACAGGAACCGCAGTCCCATTCCGTAACAGTATTTTAATTCTTTCAGCGCGAATCGATCGATTTGCGGCGCCACCTCTCCCGAAGCCAGAAAACCGGTTAAACCGAATCGTTTTGGCAAAGGCAGGCGGTATTCGCTTTGCAGCGTAATCAGGTTATTATCGCGGAAGCGTCCCTGATAAATTCCGCGCATTAAAGATTGACCGCCCAGTAGGGGCATTTGCCGAAAGGGCGGTTGTCCGTTGCTTGTTACAGACTGCAGCCGCAGAGCAAGAACATGCGAAGAAAAGAGAGTGAAGTAATTCCGAAGATCGAAAGCGTACCGGGTAAAACGATAGTCGCTTGCCCAGACTGAGCGAAACATCTGCACGGAAAACCGGTAATAGCGTCCGGACGAAGGCGTAAAAATCCGGTTTCTGCTATCCGACGTAATAATCACACCAATGCCGGAAACGATGCCTCCGCGGAAACCGGGAATATCGCCTTTCGCCAATAAACCGTCGCCCGTAAAATCGGTGAGCTTACTATTCTCAAATTCGTACGAAAGCCCGGCATAAAGTCCGTCCGCCACCTTTTTTTGTATTTTTACCCGAACACGGAAAAATTGAGGCAGGTAGTTTTCTTCGTTTGTTGCGCTTGTGTTATTGCCGATGCCGTAAAATTTGTCAGGAAAACGGTTAAAACTCAGATAGCCGTTCAAGCGATAGGCGTCTTTCGGAAAGAACAAATTCAATATCAGTTCAGCAGTGACCTGATGGTTTTGCGTGTAGATGACCGACGGCATCAGGGTGGACGGTTTGTTTTTTTTTGCGTCATCAGACAGGGTAAAAAAATAGTTCAGCAGACCGCCGCCTGCCCAGCGGGTTTCCGGCGTGTAAAAAACAACCGGCAGAACAATCAGCGATTGACGCTTGACGGTCTTTTTTGCACTGCCCCTATCGTTCTGCAATGTTCCTTTGGCAAATGCCTGACCAAACGCCAACAGCAACGCGAGTAATAAAAGCGAAATTCTTTGCACGAAATGCCTCCGTTAAAATTATGTGGTCAAAATTTTACGACAATAGTATGCATCTACGGAGAAAACAGCGTCCGGGTTTCTAAAAAAGGACGTACGGATTTCCAAAACAGAACTCCGCCGGGTCGGGTACCGGAGCTGTTTGCCGGTTAAGTTTCGGATTGCGCTCTGAATTGGGAAGGGGTTAAGCCGGTATGCTTTTTAAAAGCGGTATTAAAGGCGGATTTGGAATTGAATCCCACGTCGTAGGCGATAGCCAGTATGGAAAAATGAGCATTATTCGGGTCGCTTAATTTTTGTCGGGCTTCTTTTATGCGGTGAGAATTGATGAAATCAAAAAAGTTCTGGTTAAACTGTTGATTGATAATCTGAGAAAGCTGGTAGTCTTGGATGTGCATCTTTTCAGCCAGTTCCTTAATTGTAAGGGAACTGTTCAGAAAGGGTTTTTCTGTTTGCATGACGTCCAACAACTTTTGTTTGTATTTTTGCATTTGTTGCGGACTAAGCGTTGAAGTTTTATATTTTTCCTTTGCGGTCGGGATGTTTGTTGCGATGAAAATTTCCGGCTGCTGCCAGCCCATATAACCGATGGCGTAGATGACAACCGCCACAATCATGCCCATAATCGGGTTGCCCGCGTATCGACCGATATTCAGGAAATAGAGAACATCAAATATGGTATTGATAACAAAAATGAAGATTATGATGTATAATAATCGCTGCAGCCAGGCGAGCTTAATTTTTTCAATGGAAGAAAAAGACGATTTTACCCGTTCCTGGTGTTTTTTAACGGCGATAACGCAGGCGACCAGATAGGGCGTGGTGTAAACCACATGACTCAGGCTCCAGAAATAATCGGCTGCCGTGACCGAAAGCCGCCAGGTTTCAAAACGGTATATTTTATATTCCGCGCTCTTTATGTAAAAAGTGAGGGTGAAATAGACGACATTGATGAGAAAGGGCAGGAAATGGAACAGATATTTTTTCTTGAACCTGAACTTCGGATCGGTGAGTGCGAGAACATAAGCCAGCAAAATCGGTCCGAAAAGAAATTGAATCGGATGAACGATTAACAGGACATGGGGATAGTCAAGATACAATTTCGTCAATTCGATAAAAACATGACCCAGAGTAATTGTAAACAGAAAGATGAAAAGACCAAGCAGTCTGTTTGCCCGCTTGTTGCCTCTTTTGGCTGTCAGCAGAACAAATGTGAGAAAAAATCCCTGAATAAGACCGACGGAAATAACGATGACGGCGACGTTCATTATCTTTGATCCAAAATATTCAATAAATAAAAGTGTAGCCAAAAGTACTTTTAAAAGCAAGAGATTGTGTGCCCGGCGTCTCCGGTTTTTAGGTTTTTCCTTTTGGTCTTTGTGATAAAATCAGTTAGTTTGTTTTGATTTAAAAGCGGAGAAGTCTTTCCCGTTAAATTTCAGCCAACTTTAAATAAAAAAAACATCGATTTTTTAATGACTTCTTTGTTCTCAATTATTAAATTAGGAACGAATAAATTGTGCGAAAAATCTTTGGAGAAGATCATGAATCTATCAGAGCTCAACAC
>JAJRSN010000328.1 GCA_024278715.1 Calditrichota bacterium | reverse complement strand
CGCGCGAACCATTGCCGATCTTGAACAAAGCGAGCATATTTTACCGCATCATCTTAGCGAAGCCATTCAATACCGCAGTTTGGACAGGGAAATGGTTTGACGGAGAGTGACGAGTGACGAGGTCGTGATGCGTAATGCGTAATGAGTAACAAGTAACAGAGTAACAAAGTGACGGGTGACTGGAGAAGCCGCTTACACCCTTAACGCTTAACGAATTATCGACAAGCGCCGAGTAATCAGTGACAAGTTTTAAAGTAAGATTGGACACCAAGCGAAAATGGAGAGGCGCGCTTAACGCTTAACGCTTAACCCTTAACAAATTAAGGAAAATGAAATTCATAAATCGTAAATCCAAACCGTTTACTAACAGCAATTTGTGGAGGAAATATTATGAGAGCCATGATTTTAAATCGGATTACCGATCTGAAAATAAATAAAAATCCGCTGCAGTTGGTGGAGCTTCCGGAGCCTGAACCGTCGGGAGACGAAGTGTTGATCAAAGTTTCTACCTGCGGTGTTTGTCACACAGAACTGGACGAAATCGAGGGTCGCACGCCGCCGTCATTTTTTCCGATGGTTCTGGGACATCAGGTTGTGGGAAGGGTGGTGCAAAAAGGAGAGAATGTGCAGAAATTAAATATCGGAGATCGGGTCGGTGTGCCGTGGATTTATTCTTCCTGCGGGAAATGCGAATACTGCCTAAAAGGGGAGGAGAATCTTTGTCCCGAATTTAAAGCCACGGGACGCGATGTTTTTGGGGGATACGCCGAATTAATGGTTGTAAAGGAGAGTTTTGCGCATCCTATTCCCGAAATATTTAGCGACGAAGAAGCGGCGCCGTTATTGTGCGCCGGAGCCATCGGGTATCGTTCTTTGCGTCTTGCCAAAATCGAAAACGGTCAACGTTTGGGTTTAACGGGATTCGGAGCGTCGGGGCATCTGGTTTTGAAGATGGTAAAACACAAATATCCCGACACGTCTGTTTACGTATTTGCGCGGAGCAAAAACGAGCAGGAATTTGCCCTTGAACTGGGCGCTGTGTGGAGCGGAAACACCGAAGCGGAATCGCCCGAAAAATTGCACGCAATTATCGATACCACGCCTGTCTGGAAACCTGTTGTGGAAGCCATGAAAAATTTAAAACCCGGCGGACGACTGGTCATCAACGCCATTCGCAAGGAAGATCGTGACAAAAACTATTTGCTCAATTTGGATTATCCCGCGCATCTGTGGATGGAAAAAGAGATCAAAAGCGTGGCAAATGTCGCCCTGCGCGATGTACGGGAGTTTTTGCAATTAGCAGCCGAAATTCCAATCAAACCGGAATTTCAAAGTTATTCGCTGGAAGAGGCAAACCGGGCGCTGACGGAACTGAAGGAGCGTAAAATTCGCGGGGCAAAGGTGCTGGCGATTAAATAAAAAAACCTGACGTTTAATTAATATTCCGATAGCTGTCTTTTTTCTGAAATTAAAGACAATGATTATTCCTTTGTTGACCTAAACATAGATCTTTTTGGTGTGCTTTTGTGCATTCTGCCTGCGGTTGTTGTCAATAACAGAATAGAATTATCAGTTTTAATTTAAGAGAAATAAAATTATTTGTGTTTCACAATATTTAAAAAACGGAACACAAATTTGTTAGCATTCCATGAACGGAACACAAAAATTAAAGTTAAATCGGATTCCCTTAGCAAGTTACTACAAAATACGGAAGAAATATTCTGTCCCGAATTTTTATATTGTTCATTGATCTTATTTTTGCTATTTTACCGGACAACCGTTTAAAATAACAGCGGATATTTAAGAATGAGACTCATTGCCTTAACCGATCTGCACGACCATTCTCAGAACATCGATAAAATCGGAAAAGAACTTTCGGAAGCGGATTGGGTGATTGTCGCCGGGGACATTACCACTTTTGGCAACGCCGGCGACGCCCAAAGAATAATTGATAAAATTTACAACTACAACCGAAAAATTCTGGCTGTTCCCGGTAATTGCGATCCCGATTCCGTGGCTATGTACTTAACCAAAACCGGAATTAATTTGGATAATCAGGTTCGTTTAAACGGCGATTATTATTTTATGGGAATCGGCGGTTCATTGCCCGCGCCCGGACGCACGCCCAACGAATACAATGAAAACATGCTTCAATTATGGCTGCAGAAGTTTAAAACCCAATTGTCGGACGGGACAAAAATTATTCTGATTTCTCATCAACCTCCCTACGGCACAATCAACGACCGCGTGCTCGGCGGCGAACAGGTGGGCAGCAGCACACTTCGAAAGTTCATTGAAGAGCTGCAGCCGTTAATCTGTTTTACGGGTCACATTCACGAAGGAGTGGGAATCGGCCGGATAGGCAGGACAAAAATTATCAATCCGGGACCGTTTCGTCAGGGGGGCTACGTTTATGCGGAGATCAACGGCGAAAACGTGCGGCTTGAATTACGAAGCTGTTTTTAAACGCGCCTTTCTGAATCAGGAGTCGGCGCCGGAGATTTGGTGAGTTCCGTGTTCAAGCATTGGTCAGGGTAAGGCGAATACCATCATGGCTAAAATCGCCGCTGCCGTACCGTCCATGGTGGGTTCGTTGGTTGAATAGTCGGCGATATCGTCATGATAAACTACGTAGTCGCTTTGAAACAAAGCAAAAGGGTCCGCTTCCGAAAGATAAAGTCCTTTTAGTTTTTTGAAGATAGTCCCGTAAACCGGACCGTCAACCAGACCGCCGGTTAAACTTCTGCACGTCAGCGCGTAAGTACTGGCGTGCGGATGTTCGGGAAATTCACCGTGTTCCGGGATGCCCACAAACATTGATGTTCCCCAGGGATTCCGTCCTAAAAGCCAGTCCCGTTGTTCGACCATGAATGTACTAAAACGCAGGTCGCCGGTCATCTTTTCATACAATGCGCATTGGCTGATCAGCGCCGCAACGAGGTTATTCGAGCACCAGATAAAGGGAACGCCGATGTGAAAGGCATTTTTTTCGGCTCTTTGCAAGCATTGTTCGATGCCCGTTCGGTAATAAGCCGCCAATTCTTGTTGCAAAGAACGGTTGACCAGAGGATAAAGCGCGAAATGTCCCACATTTAAAAAAGGATAGTAGGCGTAATGGGCTGTGGAATCGTAAGCCATCCAGGAAGCGGAGCCGATTTGGCGGGCGTAGCGAATGGCGTCTTGCAGATAGCTTGAATCTTTGGTGACACGGAAGAGTTCCGCGGCGCCCCATTCCATGTCGTCAGCCCAGGTGATTTCCGCGTACCGGTAAGGAGCATTGTAAGAGTTACCCTGTTGAACCCCTTCCTTTTGCTTACCCAGTCGGTAAACTTCTATTCCGGCTTTTAAAAAGCGATCCGCTGATTCGGGTTCATTTAAATCGTTTTTCCAGATTCGGTAAGCAAGAGCCATGGCGGCGGCGTATCTGCCAGCCAGATTCGCCACGCCCGTGGAGCGACTCTTGAATTGCTTCAATCCCTGAGGTTTGCCGTCGGCAAAATAGAGCACGCGATAACTGTTTTTGCCCCATCCGTAATCCGAGCTGTCCCGAAACGGGAATTTCCAGCCGATGTGGTCCCGGTCGTCGCCGACCTGATGGTACAATTGATCTTTTGCGGGATGCAGCTTTAGCATCCATTCAAGACCCCAGCGCGCTTCATCCAAAACATCGGGAATCCGATTGGGAAAAGGTTGCCCGTATTTGTTAAAATGATCCGAAAAAGTTTCCGGAGACATGTCGTAAGCAAAAAGCATGATTGCCGTGGCGTAACTGCCGGTCAGCAAATATTTTAAATCGTCTCCCGCATCATGCCAGCCGCCGGTTGCATCAAGATAAGTTCCTGGCGGAAGAGGTCCGTAAGCCGTGCGACCGTCCAGCGAATGGCAGACTTCGTCCCAAAAGGGATTGTAGCCGCAGCGCTGCTGACGCATGAAATTAAGAAGCGAGTCGGGTAAAAAATCGTACAGGTTTTCTTTAATTTGAAAGGGAACGGAAACGGAGCCGCCGATTTTTAGCTCGTATTTACCGCCGGTCTTTAAATCGCTGAAATCCAATCGGTAATAATACCTGAACTTACCCCAGCCCGCCCGGCGGATGGGAACGGGTTTTCCCGAATAGACGGTGTTGCCGTCGGCTTTGCTAACGATCCTGAACTCTCCGTGAACCAGATGTGCGGAAAAGGCGACGGCTGTTTTGGGATCATGCGGGCGATATCCTAATTGATTTAAACGCAAATAAATAACGGTACTATTTTGAGCAAAGAGGAAAGCATTCAAAGCGAAAAAAATAAAAATCAGGATGTTTTTCCGATTAAGAAATTGAAGATTAATATTGCCCATAGCTTTTTGCTCTCCTTGCGGAAATGTTTTAACGCAAAACGGGGGTGCCGGAAAGAGCCGCGTACTTTTCGTTTAGACTTTTTGCGGTTTAATCCGGAAATTTATCGCTTTTTCGATTCTCTGCCTCCGATAAAAAAGTCATCGTTTTTTGCAGAATGGTGTTGATATTAAGCCGTAATTTTGAGATTTCGCAAGAAGCTGAAAAATCGGCTTAAAATCCGATATTCTTGACCTTATGATTTTGACCGTGAACGGTGATTTCGCCGAATTGTTCTTCGTATTTTTTAATATTGTCGCCTAAGGCTCTGAGCAGCGATTTGGCGTGCTGCGGCGCCATTACAATTCGCGCATAAACCTTTGCCTTTGGTTTGCCAGGTAAAATTCTGGTAAAATCAAATACAAACTCGGCGGGGGAGTGACTGATTAAGACCAAATTGCTGTAAATGCCTTCCGCTTCCTGATCGCCCAATTCGATGTTGATCTGTCTTTCGGGGTTATTCATTGCAATTCTCCTTTATCTTGGTTATTTATTTGCCATGCATCGCTAAAAATGTTTAATTTAGATATAGTAACAATAGTTGTCAACATTATATTTTTTAATTAATTATGGGCAGAATCAGTTCTCTTAAAATCGATGAAGTGCGCGGCGCGGTGAACATTGTTCACTATATCTCCCAGTTTGTGAACTTAAAGAAAGCGGGACAAAATTACAAGGGATTGTGCCCGTTCCATACGGAAAAGACGCCTTCGTTTATGGTCAGTCCTTCAAAACAGATATTTCACTGCTTCGGTTGCGGAAAAGGCGGAAATGTTCTCACCTTCATTATGGAGTATGAAAAACTTCCTTTCATCGACGCTGTTCGCCGGGCGGCGGAATTTGCGGGCATTTCAATTCCCGAAGCCGAATTCAAGAGAGACGAAAAAGAACAGACCTATTTTCAAAAGCTTTACGAGATTAATGAAATCGCCTGTTCCTATTTTGAAGAGCATCTTTCCAAAGCAATGCACAAGGCTCAACTGGATTATTTTAAAAATCGCGGACTTTCGGAAAAGACCATCAAAAAATTTCGTCTTGGCTACGCGCCGGAAGCCAATAACAAGTTGGTAGATTTTCTTAAAAAGAAAGGCGTTGAACTGACCGAGGCTGAAAAATTGGGATTGATTGCCCGCAGCTATTCAAACGGGAAATACTTCGATAAATTCAGACATCGGGTCATGTTTCCCTTTCAAAACTTGAGCGGACGCATCATCGGTTTTGGCGGAAGAAAATTAAAAGAAGAGCAACAGCCCAAATATCTGAACAGTCCCGAAAGCCCGATTTACAAAAAAGGTTCCACTCTTTACGGTCTTTATCAGGCGATCCAGAGCATCCGCGAACACGGATTTGTCATTATTGTGGAAGGCTACTTTGATCTGCTGCGTCTGGTTGAAAACGGACTTTACAATGTGGTCGCTTCCAGCGGCACGGCTTTGACCGATATTCAAGCCAGGCTGATTCTGCGCTATACTTCGCACGCGATTTTACTCTATGACGGCGACGACGCCGGTCGAAAAGCGGCTTTGCGCAACGCTTACATCCTTGAAAATAACGGCTTAAACGCCTCTATCGCGCTGCTTCCGGCTGATGAAGATCCCGATTCATTTGTTCGGAAAAACGGCATTAAAGCGCTTGACCCTTACCTTAAGTCTCAGTTGACCCCGGTGGAATTCGAGCTTAACACCTTTGCAGGGGAAAATCCCCATCCTTCCATGGAAGCAAAAAACCGCCTGATTCAGGAACTGTTGGAAAAATTAGTGGAAATTAAAGATCCATTAAAAATCGGCTTGTACCTGCCTCTCATTTCGGAACGGCTGTCAATGACCGAAGAATTATTGGTAGAGCAGTTCAGAAGATTGCAACGCAGAAGAAAACGCTTTGCCAAAAGAACCGAAGCGGAACCGGAAGAAAATGAATCCGTCGCTCCGGTCAGACTGCGCCAGGGGCAGTATCAGGCGGAAGCCGGCGTAATCTATTTGCTGCTCAACGGCGATCAGCAAATTCGCAATTATTTGATGGAAAAACTTTCTTACGATCTGTTCGAAAATCCGCATTTTATTTTGCTCTACGAAGCCATTATGAACGAACTTGAAGAAACGGGGGCGGTTAATGAAGATTCCATTTTAGAGCAATTTCAGGAAGACCTGGAGATTCAATCCAGCATTTCCGAACTGGCGCTTACGGAATTTCAGGATCAGGCGAAATTTGCCAGAGATTGCATTTTTCAGCTAAAAAAATGGCGTTTGGAAAAACAAGCCGAAGAGATAAACGCTATGATCCGCAGCGAAGTCGAATCGGGCGAAGCCGTTGTTCATTACAGTATTGAACTAACACGCATCCGCAAAAAAATCCATCAGTTAGTAAAACAACATCGGGAGGGTAGGGAAATTTCGTAGTAACAAAGGATTAATTTTACCGATCGCTATTTTTTATCCTAAATTATTATTGAGTACATTCTAAATACCGTGTTTTGTTATTTCGAATATGGAGAGAAATTTTATAATTCAGATAAAAATAAAGGATCTTTTCGAAACTGCGCTCCTGCTATTGACATCTCGGCAAAACATGAGCTAACCCATATTTTTTTTAACTGTTCTTTTACCTCATCCGATCACATAAAAATCAAATGTCACTAATTTAATATTCAATGGCAAGACCATTATTGAAACGTCGAAATGACAAATTCAGACCTTCTCAGAGCAGACGTCAGATTTTTTCCCGGACTTAATTTTAGTAATCGGAGAAAATAAAAAAATAAGTCTTTTTTTGCGGTCAGAAGCGGGGATAATTTTTGTCAATGGTTACCAACTTTCTAAAAGGTTAACGAATATAATCAGAAGCGGGAAAACTCTGTGTGATTTGGATAGTGCTTATCAAGCCCCTAAAGGGGCTTCCAAAGGTCGTAAACGACCTGTCCGCCTCCCTCTTGCCACTGCGTTCCTGCCATTGACATCTCGGCAAAACATGAGCTAACCCATATTTTTTTTAACTGTTCTTTTACCTCATCCGATCACATAAAAATCAAATGTCGCTAATATTCTGTGGCAAAGCCATGGTCTGACGCCTCGAAATGACAATTACAGAACTTTTTAGAACGAGCTCATTAAAATACTTCCAAAACTTTGAAATTTCAATTTGATATGTTAAATTACAAACCTTCCGGGATAATTAATCGATTCCATTTCACCATCATTGAAAGGACGATTCATGTCAGCAAATCGGGTAATCCTTTTTATTTTATTCTGCGCGCAATTTGTATTTGCTCAAAATCAATGGAACGCAATCACCGTTTCGGATACGCTTGTGGAATTCGGTAATGTTACGGCTTACGATTCGCATTACACGAGCGTAACCATCACGAATAACGAAACAACCGCCGTGCATGTCCGAAACGCTGTTTTTGAAGAAGAAGAATTTTACACCGATCTTTCGGCTGTGGAAATCCCCGCCGGAGGGCAATACGATTTTAACATCTATTTTAAATCGGGACAAAACGTGAATTACACCGATTTTTTACGACTTGAATTTGACGCGGGCATTCATCCGGTTATCATTCAAACATCGGCGGATGCGTATTACAGCGATTCGTATTACGACCCCACACAAAACAAATGGGGCAGCGAATTAAAAAGCGCCTTGCACAATATCATCAAAGGACACACGCAATACAGCTACAGCAAGCTTTGGGATATTTTACGCGATACCGACGAAGATCCCGATAATCCGAACAACGTGATTCTTCTTTACACCGGATGGTCTTATCCCAAAAACAAAAACGGCGGCGATCCGGATGAATGGAACCGCGAGCATGTTTGGGCGAAATCGCACGGTGATTTCGGAACCAATCCGCCCGCCGGAACGGACGTGCACCACATCCGACCCACCGACGTTTCGGTCAATAGTAAACGGGGTAACCTTGATTTTGACAACGGCGGAAGCGAATATATCGATCCCGATGGGGCAACCGGGTGTAATTACGACGGAGATTCATGGGAACCGAGGGATGCGGTTAAAGGCGATGTGGCTCGTATGATGTATTACATGGTCGTGCGGTATGAGGGCGAAGAAGGATACGATTTGGAACTGGTCGATTACACGCCTTCCACCACAAGCAAAGAGCCTTTGTTCGGCAAACAATCAACGCTTTACCAATGGCATTGGATCGATAGCGTTGACAATTGGGAGCGCAGACGAAACGATCGTATTTACAACAACTGGCAGCACAACCGCAACCCCTTTATCGATCATCCGGAATTTGCCGACCGCATGCCCAGCATTTCCGGCGAACCTCTTTATGACGATCCTGAAATCGCCGTGTCCCCCGAAGCGGTGAATATGGACACAATCGGTTTTAATTCAACGGCTGATTACTATCTTGCTATCATTAATACCGGCGTTCGGAATTTGAACGTTACCAATATTCAGAGCACCAACAGCCAATTTACGGTCGATCAAACCGGTATGACGCTTGCGCCCGAGTCGTTTGATTATCTTAAAATTTCGTTTACCTCACAAGAAACCGAAGGAGAATTTTCCACAACCATTCAAATTACAAATAACGATCCCGATGAAGGTTTTATCGAGATTCCTGTTACAATTCAAGTTGCGGAATCGATTAGCTTTATCGAGCCTCCGGTTGATTTAATACCAAAAAAACCTGAATTGGTAAAAACCTATCCCAATCCCTTTAACAGCCGGGTTAAAATAGAGTACTTTTTACCGCAGCCCGGTTGGTTAAAAATCGAAATTTTTTCCATTTCTGGTCAAAGAGTAGCCACCCTTTTTGACGGTTATTCCGGAAAAGGAAAAAAGGAAATAGTCTGGGATGGAACGTTTTCTAACCGGAGGCTCGCGCCAAGCGGAATTTATTTTGTCAGGCTTGGTTTTAAAAATAATATAAATGCAAGACGTATTTTGTTAATCAAATAAAAATAGCGCAAGCGCCCGAACTGCCAAATATTCCAGCATTCTTTTTAAAATCTTTTGTATTTTCACTTGCCTTTTTGCTTGAATGTTTTGGGAGATTACAAGATGGATCATAAAACTAAGAAATATTTTTACCTCATAGTAGATTGACAAATTGAACTTGCCTTTAAAAAAATTTGCAAGATATTTTTTAATTAGTAATTTTCTATCGAACCATTTTTGAACAGCAAAAGGCAAAATGTTTGCATTACACATTTTAAATTTTGGTTATTTTGTTTGTACTTTCATGAAATTAATCCTCTATTCCGGGATACCTTTTCCATATCATAATGATCAAAGAAATAATTTGAATTTTAGCGGATTCACATAAATGCGCTAAAAATCGGACAAATAAAAATCCTTAAAATAATAAGATTAACAACAGGAGGTAGAATGTTAAAATTTATTATTTTTGCCTTTATCCCAATTTTGCTTTGGGCTCAAAATTCGCGCGATTACTTTCCCACGCACTTAGGCGATATGTGGCAATATATTGACAGCGATGGAAAATATTATAATCGTACCATCGTAAAAGACTCGCTGGACTCTTCAGGTAATGAGTATGTGGATTTTGAGATTCACTATTTGGGTTATGTTGGATCATATATTGTGCATTTTATGATTGATACTATGGATCAGGTATGGTGGCTAGATGAAGGATCATTTGAAGGTGGAAAGGCAATTCAATATAATCTTAGAGCAAAATATGGTGAGTGGTATTATTGCGGAAAATATTCTAATGGAGAGCCTTTCTATACCAGAGTGATCGACACGACTGCACATTCAAAGACGTACAATTTTTATCAGTCAAGCGCCAGTGATGGAAACCCCGATAGTATGTATTTGGATGGTTCATTAATTACTTTAGGTTTAGGTATCGGGCGCACCTACGTACAAGCTGAATTTTATACGGAATATTTAAACGGCGCTATCATTAATGGCGTGCAATACGGAACCATATATTACGATACTACAGCTATTGCAGCACAGAAAAACAATCTGCTTCCCACCAAACCGGAAATCCTAAAAACCTATCCCAATCCCTTTAACAGCCGGGTTAAAATCGAGTATTTTTTACCTGAACCAGGTTTATTAAAGATTGAGATTTTTTCCGTTTCCGGTCAAAAAGTTGCCACTTTATTTAACGGTTTTCATGACAGGGGGGAGGGTAAGCTTACCTGGGATGGAACATTTTCCAACAGTCATGCTGCCCCAAGCGGAATTTATTTTGTTAAGCTTTCTTTTCAAGGTCAAAATAATATTAAGCGTATTTTGTTGGTTAAATGAAAGGAGTAAAATTATGGCAAAAAAAGTAATCTTTCTTGTATTCTTTTTGTTTGGCGCAATTTTTGCAGGCGAGGGCGATTCTTTAATATGCGCTTCCACGCAGAGCAGCGGTACTTTAGCCAGTACCATACCCGGCGGAGAATATATTACCGCCCACGGTCATATTCATGCTCTGGCAATTTTTGTGCAATTTTCGGATGATAACTGGAATTCCACCGATCAATTTTAGCCATCCAACCAGCCGCCCCGTGTTTTAAATACCTTCTTTGACAAAGATTATGAATTTCCTTCCGGCAGGCATAATGTTTCCAATTATTTTTACGAAATGAGTAAAACCGCTCCGCCTGATAAACGGTTAAAAATAACCGGAGAAGGCATTTATTTTAAATTGGATCATACAAGAGATTGGTATGTTAATCATAATAAAAGTATCCGTCCTGTGAAGTACATCTTTTTTAGTTGATTCAGGATTCTTATCTTCTTCCTCATAAAGAGGAAGAGGCTGTGTCACAAGCAGATATTAATCGTCAAAAAGAGATGTTCCAAATAATTGAACAATATCAAAAAAGCGGATTAAGTCAACCGCAATTCTGCCAGCAAAAAGGAATAAAAAAAGAGCACCTTTCTTTACTGGCTAAAAAAATACCGCAAACAATTACAAGCCGATTTCTTGCCCGTTGCAATAAAAGGACCCAAAGCTTATTTACAAATAGAGCTGGAATTACCCAATGGTATCAAAATCAGCATCAAAGGTTAAACCATGTTTTTCTTTTCCGGAACTAAGTTACGATTTTATCTTTACACAAAAGCAACTGATATACGCAAGAGTTTTGACGGACAATCTCCGACAAGTGGGGGGCTTCACTTCGTTACGACCGGCATAGTCACCAACGAACTTAATGGCAATCCGCTTTCCGGTGACGTGTACATTTTCATAAACAAAAGACGCGATCAAATCAAGCTATTGGTCTGGGATCGCAATGGCTTTTGGCTTTTCATTAAAAAGCAATAGGTATTTTACCGAAGGGATACATTTATCTTTCAAAAAGCGCCATCTGTTCTGTTAAAAAATTATATAAATTACATACCAGCACATTATTACGAATAGGATACGTATCGGATTGGGGAGTAATAATAAAATTGTTATTGCTCCCTAAATCTTCAACGGAAATTAAAAAACCTTTGGAAACCTTAGGCGCGGCGGCATATTTAATTTCAATACAGGCAACCGGTTTGTGTCCCTTAACCAGAACCAGATCACTTTCAGCACCGTTATGTGTGCGGTAATAGTAAAGCTCTATTTCATCGGGAACAATTTGCCTGATTTGTTCAATCACGTAACCTTCCCATGAATTGCCAAGCAAGATATTGCCCAATAAATCATCAAAAGTTGGAATTCCTGCAAGGTAATGAAGCATACCGCTATCACGAATGTAGATTTTGGGCGCTTTTACCAGCCTTTTCTTAATATTGAAATAAAAAGGTTGTAGCCGGTTAATAATGAATGCCGCTTCTAAAAATTCAAGATAGCGATTAATTGTCGGCACCGATAGCTCCAGAGATTTGGCAAAATTGCTGGCATTCCACACGCCGCCATGAAAATGCGCCAGCATGGTCCAAAAACGTCGCATTAAGGCTGGATTAATGGTCAATCCCATTAAGGGTAGATCACGTTCCAGATAAGTTTGAACAAAGTTTTTCATCCATGTTCGATAGCTCGCTTCTTCAGGCGCCAGGAAAGCTTGTGGAAATCCGCCTTTAAACCAATGGGCATTCATTTCCGAATAGTTTATTATTTCCGTAAGGTTAAATGGCGTTAATTCTTTAAAGGCGATCCGACCGGCTAACGTTTCTGAACTCTGGCGCAGTAAATTTGGCGAGGCGGAACCTAAAATAACATATTGACCTGGTTGCCGCTTCTTATCGATCAGGGCGCGCAAGATTGGAAACAATTGTGGAATCTGCTGAATCTCATCTAAAATAACACATTTATCCAGATGATGTTCTAAAAATAATTGCGGCTCGGAAAGCTTGTTCTGGTCTTCCGGAAGTTCAAGGTCTAAATAAATACATTCGTTGTTAATACGTTTTATTAAATATTTGGCCAGGGTTGTCTTTCCCACCTGACGCGGTCCGATAATCCCCACCACAGGAAATTGTTTAATAAGATCGATAATTTCATCGGTTATTTTTCTTTGAATCAGCATTTATTATTTACCATGAAATTTTAAATATAGATTTTAAATATTCATGGTAAAATATATTGCAAATTCAAATAAAAGCAAAATTTTTTATTGCCAATGTTTTTCTTCGTATCCGTCCTGTGAAGTATATCTTTCTTAACTAATATCCGCTTCTTATCTTCCTTTTTATTTCACAGAAATTTATGAAGGAGGATACCATGTCACAAGAAAAGATCTTTCGCCGACAAGAGATGTTTCAAATAATTGAACAATATCAAAAAAGCGGATTAAGCCAACCGCAATTCTGCCGGCAAACGGGAATTAAAAAAAGCACATTTCATTACCGGCTAAAAAAATATCGCAAACAATCACAAACCGATTGCCATTCAGACTCCAGGAAAAGTGAAATTAACCGGCAATTTTCCCAATCCTTTTAATCCTGCCACAACCATTAACTTCGGTTTGCCGGAAGATGGTTACGTTCAAATATAAACATTTATTCGGTTGACGGTCAAAAAGTACGTACGCTAAT
>JAJRSN010000327.1 GCA_024278715.1 Calditrichota bacterium | reverse complement strand
ACAAATTGCTGGGATCCTTTTTGATTATTGTGACAACGCCAACTTTAATATTTGGCGGATAAATTTGACTCAACCCGGAGGTGAATACGACATCCCCGGTTTTTATTTCGATGGTATTGGGGATGTATTTTAACAGCAGTCCTTCGGCTCCGTCCCAGGCTACTATTCCCACTTCGCGATTTCTTTGAATTCTTACGCTTACTTTGCTGCTGGGATCCGTTAATAATTGACAAATAGCGTAAGGCGGCGAAACCTTTACAATGCGACCGACCAGCCCTTCTACGGTCATAACCGCCGCGCCTTTGTGGCGTTGGGAAATATTGTTTGCTATTAGCTGAAAGCCCGTAACAATTTCGTGAGGACTGTATCCGATAACCTTTGCCGGAATCAGCTTGTAATTCAATTGTTGTTGAAACTTTAACAAACGCTTTAAACGCAGGTTTTCCAATAATGCTTCCTGCAATTGAAAGTTTTCAAAAGCCAAACGGGTGTTTTGTTCCCGCAGTTGTTTGTTCTTTTCGTACAGATTAAAATAGTCTCTGAAAGTCGAAAGAGAACGTTCGACGGTTCCGATGCTATGCAGAGAAATAGAACGAATTCCTTCCACAATAGCCTTATCGCTCGCGGTCATCAGTAAAAAGGAAAGGACAATATATAATAAAAGAGTTAAAAACTCCCGATATCTGATAAAATAATGGCTAAATATATTCACCTGTGTAATTCAAACTGTTATAATTGAACATTATCCGGTTGAATTAAATCGGACGACGCTGTTTTAAAAGTACTTTTTCGTAGCGCTCCGGTTCGTCAAGAATTTTACCACAGCCGCGGGCTACGCAAGTCAGCGGATCTTCCGCCACATGAATAGCCATGGAAGTCTCCTGACGTAAACGCACGTCAAGATTTTTCAGCAATGATCCCCCGCCTGTTAAAATGATTCCGCGGTCAAGAATGTCCGAAGCCAATTCGGGAGGGGTTCGTTCCAGCGAAAGTTTTACAGCCTCAATAATGGCGTTGATGGAATCATTCAACGCTTCTCTGATTTCTTCGGAGCTTACCTCAATGGTCTTGGGGATACCGTTGATTAAATCGCGTCCTTTAACTTCGGTTGCAATTTCTTCTTCTAACGGGGCGGCGGAGCCGACATTGCATTTAATGTCTTCAGCGGTTTTTTCGCCGATTAAAAGATTGTGGTTTTTCTTGAAATATTGAATAATAGCCTGATTCATTTCGTCGCCGGCAATTCTGATGGATGTGTGATTTACGATGCCGTTTAATGAGATCACGGCTATTTCGGAAGTTCCGCCGCCGATGTCAACGATCATGTTGCCCACGGGAGCGTCGATTTCTAACCCCACGCCAATCGCCGATGCCATGGCTTCCGCTACCAGATCGACCTGACGGGCTCCGGCGCGTTCGGCTGCGTCGCGAACCGCGCGTTTTTCAACTTCGGTAATTCCAGAAGGAACGCAAACCAAAATGCGTCCTATCATCATGCGATTAACGTTGGCTTTTTTGATGAATTCGCGGATCATTATCTCATTTGCTTCAAAATCGGCAATTACCCCGTCTTTTAAGGGACGAATGGTGATAATATCCTGATGCGTTCTTCCTAACATTTGCCGCGCTTCGTTGCCTACCGCCATAACCCGGTCGCTGTTCTCTTCGAGAGCGATTACCGACGGTTCGCTTACGACAATTCCTTTGCCTTTGACATAAATTAATGTATTAGCAGTACCTAAATCTATTCCAATATCAGAAGAAAAAAAGTTAAATAACGAAAACCCCATGGCGATGCTCCCTGCTCCTAAAAATCTAAGCAATCTAATTTCTTAAAAAGCTTAAAGTTACTAAAATGTACAAACACAGTCAAAAGAATTCAACGGACAATTTGAATAATTTTCTTTAATTAATAGGAAATAAACGGATTTTGAATTTTTAACAGTATTTTTTGCGTATTTAGCTCAGCCGCCACGCCTATCGGCATGCTAAATTTTCTCATTCCGTGCCCGTAAGGAAAATTATAAATTACAGGATAGGGGGCGTCGGAAAAATAGTCTTTCAAAACCTCTTCGATGGTAATTGAACTTCTTGCCGGATTTTCATCGACGCACTCGATGAACTGCCCTAAAATTAAGGCGCTTATCTTTTTGAAAATTCCAGCCTGATAAAGCTGCGCCAGATAGCGATCGATTTTGTAGGGGGGTTCTCCGACATCTTCTAAAAAAAGAATCGCTCCGGTCAAATTTGGCATGAACGGCGTGCCCAATTGATGGGCAAGCATCGAAAGACAACCGCCGGTTAACAATCCCCTGGCTTCGCCCTCCGTCCATATTTCCACATCCTCGTCACGGAACCCGAACGAATACCACGGCTCGGGATTCTGAATTTGATCCCAGAAGTGTTTCGCAGTAAAGTCCAAAATACCGTTGCCCATTTCAACCGCTACCATGGGACCCGAAAAAGACGGTATTTCAGCCATTTGGTAAATTGCAAGCTGAAGCGTGGTAATGTCGGAATATCCCACCAAAACTTTGGGATTTTGCTTGATGAGCTCGTAGTTAAGTTT
>JAJRSN010000020.1 GCA_024278715.1 Calditrichota bacterium | reverse complement strand
CTTTCAACAATTCCATATAAGCCAGACGAAATTCCGTAAGCGTAATTTTGTCATTTCCGATTTCCGCGACAACCCGATCCGCGCTTTTTTTCGCGCAACCCAAAACCGCCAGAGACAAGGCAGCCGCCAAAAGAACAATTTTTTTCATCATCTCCCTTGGAACTATTTAGCTTTCCCGAAAAATCTGTTTTCAGCAAAGACCGAGATCATTTAATTATAATAATTCTACCGACCTTTTCACAGATTCCCGGCGCCTCGATATGATAGATATAGACGCCGAAGGCAATTTCCATATTATCTTTGGACAAAACGTCCCACTCTTCGGAGCCGTTGGTCATAGTGGAATGGTGCTCCAGCTTGCGCACCAAAGTGCCGTCAACCGAAAAGATTCGAATCGTGCAATTTTGCGGAAGATTCATAAACTTAATGGAACGCGGACCCCGACCGCTGGTGTAGGGATTTTTAATCTCCCAGGATGCCGTGACAATATAGGGATTTGGCACTACCGTTATTTTATCCAGATTTTTACGGGCTTCGTTTAAATTGATTTTTTGCCCGCTGGTCACAAAAAGGTACCTGGAATTATGGGTAAACGGAAAATCCGGATAAAGACTAAGCGTATCCCCCGCGCCCAACAATCCGCCGTGATAATTAATAAAAGTAGTGTCCTCCACGGCGTTGTTGAGCAGACTAAAGGTAATAACGGTCGAATCGTTCGGTAGATTTTCGAAGAAGATAATTCGGTCTTTTGCCGAGAAAAATCCTCTGGGAACTTCCGGATTTGTGGAGGCATCTACAAAACCGAAAGGAATTTCTTCGCCGGTTTGCTGATCGAAAATTTTGAAGTTTACACCGCTGGGAGGCACCGGAATGGGAGTTCCCGTTTTTTCCAGCAGCGGATAAACCGCGCTCGATTTTCCGACAATTTCATCGTAAAAAACGATCCGATATTGCCGTGGGTAGGAAATTCCCGGAACAAATCCGCCTAAATCGAATGTGCCGAACCTTAAATTGTAAGCCGAATAATAATCGATATTTTTGCTCCATTGAATGCCGTTGTGGATGCGCAATTTGGGAACGCTAAGAATTGCCGGCGCGGGATTGTAGATAAATATTTCCATTCCCCTCAAAATTACGGACAGCGTACGCGGATTGCCGTCGTTATCCATGTACAGATTCTTGATCGGAATAAGACGCCCGTCTTTTTTGACGTATTCGTAAAACCAAACCGTATCCGGGCTGTCGGTTTGCGTTAAATCTTTTAGCACAAAACCGGTGGTCTTGGTGGGTAAAAGCTCATCGGGATCTTTGCCGTCCACCAGATGATCCAGATCGTTGTCTCTTTTATCCATTGACTGATCGAGGAACTGGATTTCAAATTCATGTCCGTCGGGAATTTTGTCGGGTTCAATAAAATTGATCCAGACCTTTCCCTCGGTTATTCCGCCGCCCGCCTGATGAGGTTGAACGTCAAAATCGGGAGCTTTGTAACCGAGAGAAGGCGGAGTGGGTACCACCGCAACCACATTGCCCCCTGTTTTGATTTCACCCGTGGGGCTGACGGTGACAAATTTATTTGTTTCGGAAGGAATAATGTTCTTTTCCACATCGCCCTTGTCAAAAGCGGTAACAGCGTAAAAATAGCGCACGCCGTTAACGAGCGGCGAATCCACGAACGAATGCACAAGACCCGTTTCATTTCCTAAAAAGAATTGCACCCCGCGCCCCATACTTTTCGGGAAAAAGCCGAAAACGCTATCGACTTTGTCGAAAACGGCAAGGGGTTTTGTGTAATAAGCATATCCGTAGCCGTCGGTAATGGTTCCGGCATCTTCAAAGCCGGGATCCGTTGCGCGGTAAATTTTGTAGCCTTCAAAATCGTAAACCTTTAAAAAACGGTCGAAGCTCTTTTCCGCCTTATCGTCCCAGTAAAGGGTTACCTTACCGTCTCCCACAACGGCTTGTAAGGTGGGTTTATCGGGAGCTACGGCAAAATTGTAATTGGCGTTGTAAATATCCTGCACAATCTTTTTGTTTTGAATTAAATCCTGCTCGTCCCATCCGTACAACATAGCCACCGAAAACGACTCGCTTTGACCGGGCAAAAGAGGGAAGTAACCGGTAGAAAAAACGTAATCGGCGTCAACATTAATCAGGTGGCTGTCAAAAAATCCGGGGCGCGAGACATTCCACATATCTTCATCGTTGGAATAGGTAAGCGAACCGTATTCGTAAAAGATGAAACTGGTCAGACCGATTTGATCCGACTCGTCCACGTCGGTAATATCCACATTGGGTTCTCCCGGCAGATCGCCAAAACCGGGTGTCGGCACGCCGTCGCCTTCTCCGGGGTCGCCAGTGCCCGGTTTACCGTCGAGACCGGTATCGTCGTAGTTTGCATCCCAGTCGCCGTCATTATCGATGCCGTCGTCCCGGCGTTCGTCGATCATCAAATTTGAGAGTCCGGCGCCGCTTATGTAATCTTTTGCCAGATAATCCTGATTATTATAAACCGGATCGCGAATGTAAAGATAGTAATAAACGGAATCCGGAGCTAAAGCGCCGTCCGATTCGTCAATGAGACCGTTCAGATTATCATCTATTCCGTTGCGCGGTATTTCTTCCAGCGGCGCGTTGGGCACTTTGAGATATTTTTTCCCTCGGACTACAAAACTGATACCCTCTGCGGGCATTTCCGAAACTGTCCGCTCATAAGTGTGATAATCGATCAATACAATCTGATCTCCCGGCGAATAAGATTTTAAAAAGTCTTCTTTTCCGATAAGCTTGCCGCCGCCTGGCGCGTAGATACCGTCCGCATCGTTATCGATTCCGTCAACGGCGTTACCCGGGCTTTCGAGAAAGGCAAATCCCAGCCAGGGAACGGGAGAATAGCCCGCCGTGCCGACATTATCCCAATCGTAATTTACGGTTAAACCGATATCCCGATAAAAGATAGCGCAATCATCGTCCCAGTCGGTATTCTGGTTGACCTTCGCTCCTTCGGAAGCGCCGACATTTAAGCCGAAGACTGTTTGCTGCAGCTCAAGCTCCCCGATATTGGTAATCTTGTAAATCCAGAAGATGCAGTCTTCCGCATCGGGATTCGACCATTGCAATCCGCGAATGGCTTTTTTTAAGCCCAAACCTCCGCGGTCGGGCTGCGAAGGAATGGGCAAAGGTAAGCGGTAGCCCGAGACCTTCTTTTTAAACTGATAGTCGTCAACAACAAAATAACTTTCCTGATCGGCGTTTTTCTGATCTTTGCCGAAATAACCGTTCCAGTGATTAGACCAGCCCGGATCAACGGGATCGCCCATTTTATCGGGCCAGAAGGGAGGCCAGGTAAAAGCCTGATGACTCATGGCGACCGCGTGAAAGGGATCTTCTTCTTTTTGGGTGATATTGTAATAACCGGGCAGGGGTTCGAATCCCAAAAAATTACCCAGCGTGTCGTGCGAAAACATAATCGGGTCCCATCCCTGGCTAAAAACCACGGGCGTAACATCCACATAAGTCGTATCGCCGAGGGAATCAATTAAAACAGGAATCCGCAGTTTGCTGGCAACATAGCTCGAGGCGTTTCCCAATTGGGCTAATCCGCTGTTAATGGGCCATTCGCCGGCGTAAATTAAACTGTTGTCGCCTTTCTGACCTCCCAACATTCCGTGGTTCCAGAATGTTAAACGAATTAAATTTCCCGAATGATCGTTACGCGCCCTGTATTGCGCATCTCCGTGTGTCTGCTGTGCCGGTAGTAAGCTCAACCAAGCAAATATTATTAGAATTGCAAAGTTCACTATTTTCATGAGCCGTTAACTCCCATCTTAAATCTATTTGAGCTCTAAAATCAATGAGAATTTGTTCAGGGTATCCAGCCGCCCGAAATCAGCCAGGGCGTAATCCATAATAAGCCCGATTCCCATGACGCGTAAATTGAGTCCCACTCCGTAAGTTAAACCGCCTTCTCTGTCCTTTAAAAAGGATTCGCGATAACCCGCCCTGAGCGCGATAATCTTTTTGAAACTGTATTCCATCCCGAAGTTCATGTACTCGTAATTATCATTGGGATGAATGGCGTCCATGGCTAAAATCAAATCGTTGTTTTTCAAATTCAAAAAATCTCTGAAAATATTCATTGAAATACCGACCCGGAATAAGATGGGCAGGCTGAATTCATCGGTTTTAAGATCGGCGTTGATATTTCCGTTGTTTCCTTCGCTGCTTTCGTCGATATCATGCTGAACCAAAAGATCGCGCCCCTGTAATCGCATGCTCGGTCCGAAATTGGTGATGGACATTCCCAAACGGATATTTTTAAAATCGGTCCGGTAAAGTAGCCCCACATCAAAGGCAAACGACTTTGCGCTGGTATGCCACAGGTTTTCCTGAATGTATTTAAAGCTTCCGCCGATGGAAAACTTATTGGTCAGGCTGCGGGCATAAGAAACGCCCATGTTAAAGGAAGAAGCCGAGACCTTTTCACCGGTGCCGTAGGGTTCGGTAACGGTAGTCCGCTCGATGTCGGGCATACCCAGGTAAGTGATAAAAAAACCGAATGTGCCCACGCCGCGGAAAGGAATTGCCATGGCGACATAATCAAAGTACAAATCGGCTATGTAATTATAATGGGTAAATAAAAACTGTTTGCTGTTCATCAGAGAAAGACCTGAAGGATTCCAGTAAGTAGCGGTAACATCTTCGGCTAAGGTGGTGTAAGCCTCGCCCATGGCTAACGCCCGCGCTCCCACGCCTATTTTAAGGAAGGTTGCAGCCGAAGTTCCCACCCGCGAAACTTTTTGCGCAAAAAGCGACTGCTGGCACAAAAAAAATAAAATGAGCGCCACTAAACTGATAAATCTTTTTTTCCCGATCGGTCTGATATTCACGGTCATGTTATATCCTCATAACTTATCTATTGATACTAAACCCCAATTCAATAAATCTGGGAGGGGTATAAAAATAAGGATTGGCGAAATATTCCTGAACTTTTGAAATCTCCACATCCGGATCACCCTGACGATCGATTTGATTGACCCCTTGTAGCGTGTAATCGGGTTGACCGGTATCGGTGTAAACATTACGGGCATTTCGCATGTCCAAAAGATTGGTTACTGTTGCATATAAAATCATATTGTAATTATTAGGAAGATTAATCGTTTTTGATAAGCGTAAATCGAAATTAAGCGTCAGCGGTTTGCGGGCGCTGTTTTCTGTAAGTCCTACAAAAGTGCCCGAACCGGAAACCTCTCCGCGCGCAAAAGAAGGCGTGTAAGGAAAACCCGACGCCAAAGCCCCGGTTAAAGTGGCGTTCCAACCTTTGTTATTGTAGTTAATCACCGTGTTGAGCGAATGGGTCTGATCCCAGTTTAAATAGACAAGGGTTAAGCGCGGCGCCCGATTGTCCAGAGCGTCGTAATAGGCGTCCTGCGGATTGGAGGAGGTTCCCTTGGCGACCATATACGTGTAATCGAGATTGACGTTGAGATGGCGGTAATTAATTGTACCGGAAAAAGTAAGACCCTTTGCCGTGGCATTGTCCTTATTGATGTATTTAAAATACGTTATTCCGCGATAAGTATCGATCGGAGGACTTATTCCCACCCAATCACGGATATCCCTGTAAAAACCGGTAATGTGAACATACAAACCCTCGGCAAATTCCTGTTGAAGACCTATTTCGTACATCACCGAGCGTTCGGCGTTCAGGTCCGCGTTTCCCACCAAATTTTGCGAACCGGCGCCTTCCACCCAAAAATTCGGGTTGTCGTAAAGAAAACGGAACTCGGGATTCTGAAAAAAATGACCGTAAGAAAAGTGAATAACCCCTTTTTCTGTAATGGGAAACGAAAAACCCAATCGCGGACTGATTTGAAATTTTGGCGACGACTTTTTGTACCAGAATTTTCTTCGCTCGGCGATGCTGTATTTTACCAATTCACTGTCGGGCACGCCGGGAGCGTAATTTTTGTAAATATGGTCAAATTTAAAAGGATCGTAAATCTGCGGATCTTTGGGATCGGCAAGAATATTCGCGTTCGAGTTGAAATAATCGTACCGTATTCCGAGATTAACAATAAACTCTTTAAATTCGATCTTGTCCTGAATGTAAGCGGCAAATTCCCGCGGTTGGTAACTATAGCTCACATGAAAAGGAGAATTTACGCTTGGAATAATCGGTCGATAGGTGTCTTCGGAAAATTGCAGAGTAAACCAGTTGTTGTTCAAATCATAAAAAACGGCAGAGGCTCCCGCTTTAATCAAATGATTTTTCGTAACCTGACTGGTTATATCATATTTTAACGAATAGTAGTCAACTTTTTCCGCGCCCCGGTCCAACGGATTGCCAAAATACGCAAAGTCGTTGGGATTTTGGGTTAAAGAAATATCCTTTGCGTTTTGGCGTCCGAACACATACAATTCAAAATCGCTTGTTTTGTCCGGCATGTAGCTGTAATCAAAGGGATCTTTGTACAAATAATTTTTATGCGATTTTTTGTACAAACTGCCCTTGAATTCATAAAAAGTGCTCGGCGATAAAACCTGCTTTAAAGAGAGGATATGCGTAAAAACATCGGTGTAGTAATGTTTTCCGGCGTCGGGAACGTATTT
>JAJRSN010000326.1 GCA_024278715.1 Calditrichota bacterium | reverse complement strand
TATCTTAGGAATTTAACTCAAATCCCCACAAAATCGATAAGTTAAGGATGGCGATTATGCGTTTAGCACGTTTGATTTTTTTGTTATTGATTCCGTTTATTTTGGTCGCGCAAAAAGAAGCGGTGATTGAAGTAGGCAGTTTTAATGTTGAATGGTTTCCCTGTAAAGATGACGGGGAAATGATGAAGCAGTACGGAATTAGCCTGCGCAATCCGCCGCAGGGGAATTCGACTGATATTCCCGCTTTATTTGGTTTGCTGAAAAAATTGGATATTGAGCTGTTGGGCGTAGTGGAAGTGGTGGACACGAAATTATTCGAGCAGAAGGCTCAGGAATATTTAGGTCAGCAGTATAAATTTATTTACGCGCCGTCCAAAGGTTCTCAAAAAGTCGGATTTTTGTATGATTCGTCGGTGTTGGAATTAAAAGGTGATCCGGAGGTATATTTTAGCGTAGCACTTAATCCGGATTCGTGGCTGCGTCCTGCTTTTCGCGGATATTTTAAATATAAACCTTCGGGCTTTGATTTTCATGCCATTATCGTTCATTTAAAGGCGGCTCCGAGCGGCTGGAAAATTCGCAAAAAACAATGGCAGGCTTTGCAGAAAATAGTAACCGATCTCAAAGCGAAATCTGGAGACAAGGACATTATTTTAATGGGTGATTTCAACAATGTGTCACGATTGGGTACAAATGAGTTTAATGATCGAATTCAAAAATTGAATTTTTACTGGGCAACCGGGGAATTAAGCAAGAAGCATCTTTACAGTAATTACTGGCAACCCGATTACTCCAAAGAACATATTGAGGGTTCTTTAATCGATCAGATATTTATTTCCGACGATGCAAAGTTTGAGATGATTCCGAACAGTGTTAAAGTAGGCGGAATGTGCGGAAGCGGCGCCGCCTCTTACGACGGAGAGGCAATCCCCGAGTATTATGAGAAGATTTCCGATCACTGTCCGGTGTTTGTTTCATTCAAAGCGGATGTGGATAATGATTAATTGGGTTGTGGGGAAGGGTGTGACGAGTGACTAGTAATGAGTAATGAGTGACAAGTGACAAGTGACAAGTGACGAGGACGTGATGCGTGATGAGTAAGAAAAAATACAAAATACAAAATAAAAAATAAAAAAAGGCTATCAGAAAGCAAAATGCAGAAAGCCGTGACCACAATCTGTCGTGATAAGTGAGTCGGAGAGGCACGCTTAACGCTTATACCCTTGATACTTAACTAATAAGGGACAAAGTAGATTGATGAAGAAAATCATAAATCATACATCGAAAATCCAAAGCGCTTGCGTGCAAAATAATTTTCTTTTTTGCCGGGATATTGAAAGCCAAACTCGCCTTAAAAATTCCAAAACATCCGCGGTTTGTTGTTCCAAGCCCCTAAAGGGGCTTTTAAAGGTCGTAAACGACCTGAATCTTGTTTTTCCCCGCTTTCCAATTCCCGCGTTAATCAACAATACAATCTCTTATCCCATATTTTTCAAAATTTACCTTCCGGTAAACAGTTCTATTCAAAGCTCCCGCCTTTTACCGTACAGTTAAAATAAGCAGTCCGCTTGTTCCCACATTGCCCGCCTCGTCGTAGGCTTTTACATAAAGCGAATGCGTTGTGGCAACAGTATCGGCGACCGATGCCGTGTTCCATTCAAATATCCAGGGCGACGGAGGATCATTTTCCTCTCTGGTCAAAATCCCGTCCACAAAAAATTCCGAACGACTCACCTTAACGTTGTCCTGCAAATCCACCGAGACCTTGATAGTTCCCGTAATTGTCTCGCCGCCTATTGGGTAGAGAAAAAGAGCTCTGGGAGCCGAATTGTCAGCCGCGGGACCCGAACGCGGGTAAACAGTTACCGTAACCACCGGCGAAAAAGCGTTATTATTGCCGCCGTCAATGGCTTCGGCGTAAATGGTGTGCGCCGTGGAATCGGAATAACCCGTCGTGTTCCAGTTGTACATATAAGGATAAGCCGCTGTGGAATCAACCAACTTACCGTCAATGTAAAAACGCACCTTTTGAACCGAGCGATCGTCTTCCGCATGCGCGACGACATTCACAATTCCTTCGACAATCTGACCCGATTGGGGATTCAGAATAACCACCGTCGGATTCACGTTATCCTTGCCTTCGGCGATTACAAAAGTAATAGTCGGTGAAAAACCGATGTTTCCCTCTTTATCCATAGCCGCAGCCATCAGAACATGGGGAATTTTCTTTTCGTATTTTTGAATATCCAAATTCAGACGATAAGGCGATGATTTTACCTTTCCGATTTCCTGTCCATCGACGTAGCACCAGACCGACGCCACTTTATCATCGTCGGAGGCTTCGATATTAATCTGGATATTGTCCGAAATTACGGCTCCTTCGTAAGGATAAATCACCCTCACCACAGGGGGAATGATATCTTCCGGTTCCGGTAATGAACACGAAATCGTTAAAATAAAAAGACCTGTTAAAAGTGCTGCGCTTTTGATCATTCATTATCTCCTTCTATTTGCACGGAGCTTATTTTTAAAACCCAAGTTAAAGAAACAAAATTACTCTCATGTGATATTCGCCATGATTCTCTATCTATCGGCTTAATTGAGACTAAAATTAGTGAAATGTCTTGTTAAAAAATCGCCAAATCGTCGGGCACATCTATTTCCATGCGCAAAAGAGCGGTACTGATAGTTTTACCCTGAGCGTCGTGTTTAAGCGTGGTTGTACCGCCGCCGCCCAACGCATTGTGCAAAAGGAAATTCAGAGCGTCGATATTGGGCATTTCGAATCGTTGCACCGGACCCTTCACCATCTCTCCGAAATGCGCCTTTACCCGTTCCGGTGTCACCTCTTTTTTCAGAATTTCATAATATTCGGGTTTAAGGGCAATTATGCCGACATTGGCTGTGTCGCCCTTATCTCCGGAACGCGCGTGAGCGAGTTTAATGAGTTGCACTTTCATGATCGTTTCCTCAAACGTTAGATTACACTAATGGTAAGTACTTTAGGAGCGACTTCTTCTTTTTTGAGAAGCGCTGGCCAATAGGCGATAACTTCCCGAACGCGGGGTCTGCCTCCACCGAAGCCCGTAACCGTCGGCGGACCGGTGAGCACGAGAGGGACGATTTCATTGGCGAATTTTTCCATGTCCTTTTTGTTGTTACCGCGCACACCGATCAAAAAAACCACTTCATTGGGATCGGGAACGGGCGGAGCGGTTGTTCCGTGGCAGGCGTTGTAGCCCAAAAATTCGGTATGGATTTCTTCGAATGTCAAACCGAGATATTCGATGCGTTTACGAATAATTTCGTCAGCCTTTTTTGCCTTTTCCAGAGCGTCGGGCCAGGCGTAAGTTAACTGTCCGATGCAGGTAAAGCCGTCAAAATACGAAACCGAGACCTTGTAAAATTCCGTAAACGGAGCGCCTTTAACGTCAAAAACCTTTACCCTGTTTTCGCCGACCTGTTTTAATCGAATAGAAGTAAAATCTGCCACCACATCGGGAGTAATGTATTCTTTCGGGTCGCCCAGTTCGTAAACCAATTGTTCTTTCACCGTTCGCACATCGACCAGCCCGCCCAGTGATTCATGTTTGGTGATAATTAGCGTGCCGTCCGGGTAGGCTTCCACAATGGGGAATCCGATGCGTTCCATCTTGGGGACCTCTTTCCAACCGGCTAAAAAGTTTCCGCCGCTTGCCTGAGCACCGCATTCGTTGATGTGTCCGCCGATAATGCCCGCCGCCAGTTTATCCCACTCATCCCACTTCCAGCCAAATTCATGAATCATCGGCGCAAGCGTTAAACCAGTGTCGGTCACGCGCCCGGTAATAATGATCTGAGCGCCTTGTTCCAGAGCTTCCACTACGGGTCGGGCGCCAAAATAAACATTTGCGCTGCGGATACGATTGCGAATGGTTTGAATACTCTCGCCGGTTTCCATGTTCTTAAGCTCGTTGCCCGAAGCAATCAGGGCGTCAAGATAATTCAGAATATCATCTCCGTAAACGGCGGCTAAGCGTAATCCCCCGTAACCCTTGCGTTCGGCGATTTCCCGCACCGCAATCATGCAAGCCACGGGATTCACTCCGCCGGCGTTGGTGATCAATTTTACATTCTTCTCCACCAAATCGGGCAATAAAACTTCCATTAAGCGAATAAAATCTTTGGCGTATCCCAAATTGGGATCACGGGATTTTTGTTTTTGCATGATGGACATGGTGACTTCAGCCAGATAATCCATCATAAGATAATCAATTGGTCCTTCGCGAACCTGATCGATCGGCGCGTCAAAACGATCGCCCCAATAGCCCTGCCCGCTGGCAATACGAATAAACTCTCTCATAAAAGGTCTCCTGTAACGCCTTAACTGAAAAACATAAAAACATCATCGGATTTCACGGAACAAAAAATTAATTCGATCTGCAATAAGTTAAAACGGATTGATTTTAAAACCAAATACGACGCGCATAAAAAATTAGCCGAATTAATCATTAGAAAACTAAGTTTAAAAAATAATCATGTGTCTGCTCTAAGAAAGATCTGAAATTGTCATTTTGAGGAGCGTAGCGACAAGAAATCTTTTTTTGTCGGAATTAAAAGATTCCTCAATACGTTCGAAATGACAGAATAAGATTTTCAGAGCTAACTCAATCGTATTTAATGACCCGATATTCCTGCAGAATTTTACGAGTTTGACCTTAACTCCCGTAATTTTTTTCTTTGTTTGTCAATCGAGATTCAGGCGCAGCTTGGTTCACGGAAGAAAGGTTTAATCTTAACAATATTGTAAAAATCATTAACAACTTTAATTTACGTGACGATAATTATATTTAGATTGATTGTATGAATCCGCATTATTTTTGATTGTCTTCAAACCGGAATCTTTTTTGGAAAAACATTCTTTTCTGGTTAATATAGCTTTGGGATAATCCGGAATTAAAAAACGGTAATCGGCTTAAAAATTAAAGAGGATCGAATGTTAAACATAGACGAATTAAAGCGACTTGTCGCAAAGTCGTTAAAAGATAACGAATCGGCAAAAAATACAATTTTGACGGAGATAGAGAATTACGAAAGATGGGAAAGAGCCGTGAACTCGATTTCCGACTGGGTTTGTTTGGTGGATTTATCCGCGAAAATTATCCGGTCAAACAGCGGAGGATCCGTTTTAGAAAAAGCAGAACCGGAAGAAATGATCGGCATGTCCTGCTGTAAATTTCTGTGCGGGAACGAAAAAAAGACTGCCCGATGTCCGTTGGAAAGAATGTTAAAAAGCGGAAAGCGCGAAACAACCGTAATAAAAGAAGATTACGGTAATCGCTGGTTTGAAATAGCTGTCGATCCGTACAGAAACGAAAACGGTGAAATTCTTGGAGCGGTTCATGTTGTCAAAGATATTACTCCTCAAAAACAGGCGGAAATTTCTCTGCATACGAGTGAGAAAAAATTCAGGAATTTAATCGATCAATCCTTTGACGGCATCTCGCTCACCGATGAACAGGGTAAAGTGATTCATTGGAATCGCAGTCTGGAAAGGATTACAGGACTAAAATCCGAAGAAGTAATCGGCAAATCTGTTTGGGAAATCGAGTTCCTCCTTAATCCGAAGAACAGGAATAAAAACAAAGTATTGAAGAACCTAAAAACGTCTATTCGCAAAACGTTAAAAACCGGAGAAGCTCCCTGGATTAACAAGATATTGGAGCGAAAATTAAAAAGAGCGGACGGTGCGCCGTATTATATTCAGGCGACAATTTTCCCTATTAAAACGGACGCGGGTTTTATACTTTGCAGTTTATCGCGCAATATTACGGAGCAAAAGAAGGCGGAAGAAGCCGTAAAAACACACACCAAACAACAGCAAACCATTGCCGAATTGGGAGAGTTGGCGTTATCCGATAAGGATTTGCGGGAATTTTTTGATATTACCGTTAAAAAAACGGCTCAGACTTTAGGCGTCGAATTTGTTGAAATTCTGCAGATTTTACCGGATAAAAAGAAATTGATTTTAAAAGCAGGTGTAGGCTGGGATGATAATTTATACGGAGCCGCCGTGGTTGAAATTAAAAAGAGCTCGGATGCCGGTTACACGCTGCTTAAAAAAAATCCGCTAATTGTAAAAGATTATTCTGATGAAAAACGATTCAAACCTTCCGGGCATTTACTCGATCATAAAATTATCGGCGGAATGAAAGTGATTATCGGAAACCCGGAAGATCCTTTCGGAATATTGGGCGCGTACACAACCAAAGCGCGTGATTTTACCAAAGACGATCTTTTTTTTCTGCAGGGTGTGGGCAATGTGCTGGCTGCTTCCGTTAAAAGAAAGCATGCCGAGCAAGCCCTGTTTGAAAGTGAAGAACGCTTCCGTTCGGTTGTGGAAAACTCCCATGACGGAATCCTTATTGTGAACGACACCTATCAGTTTATTTACGTAAATAAACAACTTTGTCAGCTTCTCGGCAGACCGCCGGAAGAGATTCTCTGGCATGATTTTCGTGAGTTCCTGACCTCAGAAAGCAGGCAATTGGTTGCGGATCGTTATATCCGCAGACATCGGGGAGAAAACGTTCCGGCGCAATACGAATTCGAGGTTATTCGTAAAGACGGTGAAATTCGGCTTTTGGAGATAAAATCGACTATCATAAAGGATGCGGCGGGAAAAATTTTCACCGTGGGACAACTTCTGGATATCACCGATCGCAGAAAGGCGGAGATTGCTTTAAAGAAAAGTGAAGAGAGATTCAGAATTTTGTTTGAGTTTGCGCCCGACGCTTATTACATGCACGACATGAACGGCGTTTTTATTAACGCCAATAAAGCGGCGGAAGAACTTTCGGGATATTCAAAAAAAGAGCTGAACGGGAAGAGCGTTCTTAAATCGGGAATACTTTTCGGGCAGGAAATCCTCAAAGCAAAAGAGGAATTGATGAAAGTCCGGAACGGTCTGGAAAGCGGTCCCATTGAATTTGTGCTGACAAAAAAGGACGGCAGTAAAGTGCCGGTGGAAATACGCGCTATTCCCGTCCGCATTGACGACGAAGAACTTGTACTTGGAATCGCCCGCGATATCAGCGAACGTAAAAAAGCGGAATTACAGCTCTCCCGTCTGGCATCGGTCATTGAACAAGCCGGCGAAGCGGTGGTCATAACCGATCTGAGGGGAAATATTACCTATGTCAATCCGGCTTTCGAAAAGATTACAGGATATAAGTCGGATGAAATCCTCGGTAAAAATTCGCGCCTATTAAAAAGCGGAGCGCATAACGATCAGTTTTACCGGAATCTTTGGGAGACAATAACTTCCGGCGAAACATGGGTAGGGACATTTATTAATAAGCGTAAAGACGGTAAACTGTATTATGAAGAGGCAGTGATTTTTCCGATCAAAGACGAAGAAGGAGAAATTATTAATTTTGCGGCTGTAAAACGCGATATTACCAATGAAAAGAAATTGGAAGAACAATTTCATCAGGCTCAAAAGATGGAAGCTATCGGCAAACTCGCTGGCGGCGTGGCGCACGACTTTAATAATTTGCTGACTGTGATTAACGGATACAGTAAACTGACATTAAATAAATTGAATCCTGAAAACGAACTCTATCAAACAATCGAACAGATTTTAAAAGCGGGTGAAAAGGCGACCCGCTTAACAAGCCAGTTGCTTGCCTTCAGCCGCCGTCAAATTTTGCAGCCGAAAGTTTTAAATCTGAATTCATTGATCGGCGATCTGGTAAAAATGCTGCGTCGCCTGATCGGCGAGGATATCGAGCTGGAGACCATATTGGATCCTCAGTTGGGAAACGTAAAAACAGACCCGGGTCAGTTGGAGCAAGTGATTTTAAATTTAGCTGTCAATGCCCGCGACGCCATGCCCAACGGAGGTAAATTAACCATCGAAACGGCAAATTTTAAAGTTGACGACAGCTATCTGAAAAGTCACATCGGAGTAAAAAGCGGCGAATACATAATTCTGGCGGTGACCGATAACGGCGTGGGGATGGATGAAGAAGTGAAATCCAGAATTTTTGAACCCTTCTTTACAACCAAGGGAAGAGGTAAAGGCACCGGTCTGGGACTTTCAACCGTTTATGGTATTATTAAACAAAGCGAAGGAAATATCTGGGTTTACAGCGAAAAAGGAAAAGGGACCACTTTTAAAATCTACCTGCCGCGCGTTGTCGAAAAATTGGATCAAACAAAAGAACAGAAAGTTTCTTTCGAAGATTTGCATGGCAAAGAAACGATTCTATTAGTGGAAGATGATGATGCGGTTCGAAAAATCGTTGTTCATATATTAAAAAAACAAGGTTATCTTGTTTTTGACGCGGAAGACGGCATTTCGGCTTTGCAACTGGTTGAACAGCAGAAAATTCCCATAGACTTATTGATTACGGATGTAATAATGCCCAGAATGAGCGGAAGAATTTTAGCGGATAAGCTGCAAAAGAAAATAGAAAACTTAAAAGTGCTCTATATGTCCGGTTATACGGATAATGCCGTGCAACACCATAATATTCTGGAAGCGGGTCTGAATTTTATTCAAAAACCTTTTAGTCCGTTGGCGCTGGCTCGGCTTGTTCGTGAAATTCTGGAAAAAAAATAGGACGGACAGGTTTGTGTGAACCATAGAAATAAACATAAAATTTCTTGTAATCCTCCGATGTGAATCCGGAATTAAATTTTTTTGTTGCTCAACTCCATTGCCGCCCGGATTGATATTTTTTTTCGTTCTATTTTATTGTCGTTAAAAGGGACTATTTTTTAAATTCCGATTAATCGGATTGATTTTAGAGCAAATTCGTTACGGTAATTAAACCCATCAAAATAAAAACAGCGGAGGAAACGATGGATTTGGGATTAAAGGGCAAAAAAGCCGTTGTTCTGGCGGCAAGCAAGGGATTGGGCAAAGCCGCGGCGTTGGCTCTGGCGAAAGAAGGATGCAGCCTTGCCGTTTGTTCGAGAAATTCGGAAAATTTAAATAAAGCCGTTATCGAAATAAAAAAGCAAACCGGAGCGCAGGTATTTGCCGAAACGGTTGATGTTTCCGATCAAAATTCTTTGCTGCAATTCATGCGGAAAAGTGCCGATACGCTCGGAGGAGTCGATATTCTTATTACCAACGCAGGCGGTCCCCCGGTGAAATCGTTCGAAGAATCCACGGAAGAAGAGTGGCATTACTGGTATGAGGTTACGTTCATGACCGTGGTGCGTTCGGTTAAAAGCGCGCTTCCGATAATGAAAAAACAAAAATGGGGCAGAATAATCAATATAACGTCCGTCTCGGTAAAGGCGCCGGTGGAGCGGTTAATCTATTCCAACGCGCTTCGTCTGGCAGTTGTGGGATTGGCAAAATCGCTGTCCATGGAGGTGGGGCAATTCGGAATAACGGTAAATAACGTGGCGCCGGGCTACCACTTAACCGACGGTCTGGAACGGATTATCCGCAAACGAACCGAAGCCGGCGAAGACAGGCAGGACATTCTTTCGGACTGGGAAAACAAAATCCCGATGAAAAGAATAGGGCTGCCCGCAGACCTTGCCGCGCTGATTACGTTCTTAGCTTCCGAGCAAGCTTCTTATATTACCGGAACAACAATTCAGGCTGACGGCGGCTTATATTCCGGCATACTTTGAAAGGTTCTATTCGTCAATCAAATTTTTCAGAAATCGTTCGGTGATATGAGAGTGCTTGATCAAGGGACGTAGTTTTGTAAATCCCAGATAGCGAATTAAAGATGCAGCCGTTTTGCGGTAGATGATGTAATCCATAACATAATGCCCGCGATTGGTAAAGGATTTCATCCATCGCTGCTCCTTACCGGAAAAGTCGTAAATTTTTAAATTCCCCTCAAAGCAGTATTTAATTTCATGTAACCGGAGTAATATGCCGGGAGAAAATTTGTTAAACGATTCATCGTAAGCAATCTTTGATACGTACAATCCGTGAGGGGTTCTTAAACACAATGAAGATGAAATCGTTTTCTGATTAAGGTTAAGATTAAACATCAGCAATTTTAGATAGTCGCTTTGAGTACCGGACAGAATGGAATAAAGGCGCATTAAACCGGGGCGATGAAGCAGCGAGGATCGGTTTTTACCTTTCCATCCGCTGTTTTCCAATTTAAGAAAATTTTCTAGCCGTTCACCGGCAATCGGCGATTCAAAGATTTCATACTCGATATTTCCCAATTGCGAGAGTTTTTTTGTCTTGCGTTTGATCTCATGTCGGAAATGTTTTTTTCTGGAGTTCCAATAAGATTCCCAGTCATCTTCTAACACCACAAACGGAATCCGCAGAACCGACTCGATGGAATACGGGTACCGGTGTTTTTGTAAAATTCGTTCCAAAAACACATCGTCGGCTTTTCGCGTGCTAAGCCTGCGCAATGTCAGTAAATCCCAATCCCTGCGCTGTTCGTAAAAATAGTGCAGTATCTCGTGGATAACTGAAAGCTGGTGCTCGGGTTTACAAATAATCGCGGTTTTAATTTGATCTCTGCAGCCCGAAAACGTATAAACGTCCAGCTCGCTGAAAAAGAGTTGCGAACGGGTTTTAAACAGGGGGATGATTGCGCACAACGTATTATCTCGATCCCGAATCATCATAAAATGGAGATGATCGGCTAAAGAAGAATTCGCCCGCAGCCAGGCTGATTGCCATTCGAAGGTCATGGTCGGGAGGTAAAACGGGATTGTTTTCAGCAGACGATTCCATTCGTCCCTGAATGTCAGGATGTCTTCCAGCTCGTTTGTTACGGATATTTTAAAAATAGAATGATGTAAGTTCATTTAATTAGCATCCCGGGCTTAAAATTAAAATGATTTATTTCGGAATATCGGTAGAAAACTGATTAAATTAAGAGGATGTTAAAAATTCTTTGCCTCAGGCTGCCTTGAATGACAGTAGGATACATCATTTTTCAGGGCTTGAAAAATACATGATTTGCACTTTGGCATGATATTAAAGAGGTCGATTTGTGCAAGTTAAAACCTGTTTCAAACTTAACCGGCGTCCCTGAAAGGCGTTGGGATTATTAGCCCGGCACGCTGAATAAAACGGCTTTTTAAATCTTAAAATAAAAAAGGGAATTTTGCAATTCCCTTTCCGAAAAGTGCCGGAGGTCGGACTCGAACCGACACCCCCCGAAGGGGACTGGATTTTGAGTCCAGCGCGTCTGCCAATTCCACCACTCCGGCAAATCAATTGACAAATTTATAGCGGCGGGTCTTAAAAATCAAGTGCAATTTCATGGAATCAGAACCGATATCTCCCAAAATGAACAGTATTTTGGATTCGATACGTTTGTCAGATTAATTTTCAAACAAATTTCTGCGCAGGATATTTTGCTTAAATAGCCAAACAAGCGATTTTTTCTAAATTCCGCCCGCCATACTGATTTGTAAATTCCACTACTACGACAAATTAATGAGTATTAAACTTAATGACGGAAAACAAAACTTCCGGCTTTCGGGATTATTTGTTCAGCCTTTCCGTAAAATTAAAAATTGGTTTTTTTATCAATAATTTCTATTTTTATTACTATTTAATTAATCAAATTCGGAGGGAAATCCAAATGATATGCGCAAATACCCGGAGAATAGAATTTATTTTAAAATGCTTCGCCGTTTTTGTTCTTCTTATTCCTATTAGCGGCAACGCTCAAGGCAGATGGAAAGTACACGATTGGTCACGACCGCGTCCCCCGATCATCGAGCCGGGAACG
>JAJRSN010000325.1 GCA_024278715.1 Calditrichota bacterium | reverse complement strand
TTCCCCTTTTTCTCCGCCCTTTAGGGCAAAGATGAAAAGTGACGAGTAAGAAAAAGAAAAAAGATTATCAGAAAGCAGAATACGGAAAGCCGTGACAACAATTTATCATTCTAAGCGAGTCGGAGAGGTACGATTACACGGTTAACCCTTAACGAATATGTGACCGGAGGAGCCGCTTAACCCTTATACGCTTAACGATTAACAAATTCTGCTCAAAAAACAAGGATTTTAGTGTCAATATATTAACGGACAACAAAAATCGGATTTAAGCAACAAAACCAATCCCGCAAGGGACATTTGAAATCCATTGATCACTAAGATAAATTTTGTCATATTTAAAGCATTATCCGCAAACCTAAAACAATCCCGTAAGGGATTATGCGATAATAGCCCACTAATTTATTGGTGGGAATTAGAATTCACGGTTATTATTCCTGTCCCGCAAGGGACATTTGAAATAAAATCTATAAGTAGGGGGAAATAACCATGGCACATTCATATACTAACATTCTTATCCATTACATATTTAGCACAAAATCCCGCGCCAGATTAATCACCGATGATCTGGAAAAACGCCTTTGGTCATACATGGGCGGAATCGCCAAAAATAATAATATAAAAGCGCTCGCCATCGGTGGAATCGAAGATCATGTGCATTTATTATTATCCCTGCCACAAACCATTTCCGTCGCAAAAGCTATTCAATTAATTAAAGGAGGTTCTTCAACCTGGGTACATGAAACATTTATAAACAATAAAAATTTTAACTGGCAAGAAGGATATGGCGCATTCAGTGTGAGCATATCTCATACTAAAGAAACAATTAAATACATCAACAATCAAAAAGAACATCACAAAACTAAAACTTTTGAAGAAGAATACATAGCCTTTTTGAAAAAACACGGCATTCATTATGATGAACGTTATATTTGGGGTTGATGTATCTCATCCGTCCCTACGAGACGAGAATTACACGGATGATCAATTTTCCCAGCAATAAATTACTGGGCTACTTTCATTAAGTCCATACCGGACAATTAAAAAAATCATACAAACAATTTCCACAAAATATCTCATAAGTCTATTGATGGGTATTAAAATCAATATACTTGTTATTCAATATTTTATTAACAAAAGAATACAATTAACCTGAAAAGTAAATTTTTCAAACTAATGGCATAATTCGCAAATCATAAAACTCCACCAGTTTATTGGTGAAAAAATTCATCTTTTTTTATTTTTTATTACCCGGAAATTTTTGAAAAAACAAAAATCGTCGTAAATTATTACAATAACAATATTAATCAATTTTAATGAGGCTATTATGAAACAAATTCTATTCTCTTTTGTCGTTTTCCTTTTGCTGAATCAACTCTCCTTCGCTCAGGGAAACTTCATCCGCCACAACCTCGATGTTCGCGTAAATCCCGCCGAACACACCATACAGGTTACCGACACCATCACCTTTCCCAGCAACGCACAACCCGAAAAATTGGAATTTTTACTGAATAAAGAATTAAAGGTGCAATCCGCCGATCCCGACATGCAGGTCGCCCTCGTCGAAACAGACGTAAAGGCTAAAGACACCGGCATGGACATGGAAGAGCCCGAAGTAGCTGCGCGCGTCCGGCAAAACCGATACAAATTAATTTTCAAAAAGAGTCCGCAGAAAACCGCGCGAATCATTTTGCGCTATTCAGGCGAAATTTACAACGAAGTCAAACAACTGTCCGAAGAATACGCCCGCGGATTCAGCACATCGCCGGGTATTATTTCGGAAAAGGGGGTTTATTTAGCCGGTTCCAGCGACTGGATTCCGTGGTTCGGAAAAAATCTGTTCACATTTACCCTGACCACCCGCTTGCCAGAAGACTGGGATGTGGTCAGCCAGGGCAGACGCATTCGGCGCGAATTAATCGGCGGACAACGCGTCACCTCCTGGCTTTCTGCCAAACCCATGGAAGAAGTCTTTTTAATAGCGGGCAAATTTTACGAATACAACCGCAAAGTTGGTCCCGTTCAGGTAATGGCGTTTTTACGTTCTCCGGACGAAGCGCTGGCTGCCAAATATCTCGAAACCACAGGACAATATCTGGAAATGTACCGCAAACTGATAGGACCTTACCCGTTCTGGAAATTCGCGCTCGTGGAAAATTTCTGGGAAACGGGTTACGGCATGCCCTCCTTTACCCTTCTGGGTCCGCAGATCATCCGTTTTCCGTTCATTCTGCATTCCTCTTATCCGCACGAACTGCTGCACAACTGGTGGGGCAACAGCGTTTACGTCGATTTTAATCACGGAAACTGGTGCGAAGGCTTAACCGTTTACATGGCGGATCACCTGATTAAAGAACAGCGCGGTCAGGGAACGGAATACAGACGATCGACTCTGCAAAAATACACCGACTATGTTAATCCGCAAAACGATTTTCCGTTAAACAAATTCATCTCGCGCCGCGACGCCGCTTCCGAAGCTATCGGTTACGGAAAGTGCATGATGATCTGGGACATGCTGCGCCTTGATATGGGCGGCGACAAATTCATAGCGGCAGTTCAAAAATTTTATCGCGACAACAAATTTAGACGCGCCTCTTTCGATGATTTACGGCAGGCGTTTGAAGCAGTTTCGGGCAATGATTACAAATCTTTTTTCAAACAATGGCTGGAACGCACCGGAGCGCCGGAATTGCAGCTTTCAAATGTGGAAGTTAAGTCAACGAGCAATGATTTCATTCTGAATATCACCCTGAAGCAAATTCAAAACGAAGCGCCCTTTGACCTGAAAGTCCCGGTCGCGGTCTCCTTTAAAGATGAAATTAAATTCGAAAAAGTACATTTAACCTCGTCCGAGCAGACTTTTACTTTTACTTACAAAAAACGTCCGCTTATGGTGCGGGTCGATCCGCAGTTTCATGTATTCCGCCGCCTGCACTACAACGAAATCCCGCCATCTCTTTCAAAAATTTTCGGCGCCGAAAAAATTCTGATCATTTTACCAGACAACGCTCAACCAGACACCCCCTACAGTCAGTTGGCGGAAATCTGGTCAAAGAGCAAATCAAAGGATGTTCAGGTTAAAAAATCGGCGGAAATAAAAACGCTGCCCAAAGATCGCGCAATATGGATTTTCGGGAGAGACAATCCTTTCGTCGCAAAAATTAAATCCGCTTTAAAAAATTACGACGCGGAAATCGGAAAAGACAAAATTCGATTTAAAAAATCCGCATTTCCTGTTAAGGGCAACAGCTTTGTCATTAGCGTACGCCATCCCGAAAATCCGCGTTCGGTGCTGGTCTGGTTGACTATCGGCAAACCGCAAGCCGTTAAGGGATTGGCGCGCAAGCTGCCGCATTACGGCAAATACAGCTAT